>NZ_JCAKMY010000002.1:0-159791 GCF_059515845.1 Acinetobacter sp. CY79 | reverse complement strand
GTGTATTTTTTACGAAGTGCTCAAAGGCTTGAAGATCTCGAATCCTCGAAGGGCGTCCTGCATTTTGAGGTTTAGGCTGTTTGAGCTGACCAGTCTGCTGTTCGAGTAGGATCCAATCATCTAGGGTGGTTCTTGCAATATTAAACAGTTCACACGTTTTGGATTTATGCTGTGATTCTTTATAAAACTGCATGACTTTTTCGCGTAAATCGACAGAATATGTTTTTGGCATGATCCTAAATCTTAGTGTTTTTTCTATTGTAGCTCATATTGGATTTTTAGCTATAAAACAGATGCCATCATCTCAACAGAATGCACAGTCGCTGTTGTTTTATCCTTTGATTGGACTCCTGATTGGGCTTGTACTTTTTGTCATCGCTGTAGTTTTAGTCAAACTCCCGATTGTTCTGCTTTCGACATTCTTGTTGGTGGTGTGGATCTGGATCACGGGTGGTTTACATCTAGATGGTCTTGCAGATACAGCAGATGCGTGGGTCGGTGGTTTTGGTGATGCCGAAAGAACCTTAAGTATTATGAAAGACCCAAGGAGCGGACCTATCGGTGTTCTGAGTTTACTGATTGTCTGTGCTTTAAAATGGTCTGCATTATATGTGTTATTAGAACAGCAACAGCTATGGTTACTTCTCTTCGTTCCGATGCTTGCACGATTAAGTCCATTGATCTTATTTCTAACGACACCTTATGTCAGAGATCAGGGTTTAGGCACAGCCATGAGTCAGTATATTCCTCAAAAACTCAGTTATATGATTATTGTTGGAGTCTTGGGGCTCTGCGGTATCGTTGGACTGTGGGGCTTCATACTTGTGGTTTTGAGCTTAATCATTATATGGTATTTAAGAGCTAAATTTATCCAGCGGATCGGTGGAATTACAGGTGATACCATGGGTGCAACGATCGAATGGATAGAGTCAGTCAGCTTATTTGGGATTATGTGTCTGTTGAGTTTATATTGATGCTTTTTTATAGCTTTACTCTAAATTTACAAACTTAGGCAGGATAGGTTGCCTAAATGATCGTTTTGAATGACAACGGTGGGCAGAAGTATTAGTATCAGAATTTTGTGTAAATGATTCAGACCTTTAAAATACATCATAAAATAAAACGCAATGAAATGAATTGCCATCAAAGTGTTATATTGAATAGTCTATAATTATTCTATTCTGATTAAATCAATGTTCATGTATTGATGAAATTTTTGAAGAGTTATTGTGGCTAAAGAGAGGGAGTTCTTTCTAAGTTCAGATAGAATGAAATTAGTACAGTGCTCTGCAACTAAAGAATAATACTTTTTTGGACAATATTTCATCAAAATAGCGAGCCAAAATGATATTTCGTTGACTGAATTGCAATGAAGAACGATACTCTCAATGTTTTTATTTAAGCAAATCGGTTCGATGAGGCTGGATCAAAAGTTCGGTACTCACATACTCAATCTAAAGCAAGGGGCTATATATGGCTGGTGGAAAGTCAACAATCATTTACACACTGACCGACGAGGCGCCATTGTTGGCGACTTACTCTCTACTGCCGATCATTGAGACCTTTACTAAGCCTGCTGGCGTTGAGATTGTCAAAAGTGACATCTCTGTAGCGGTACGTGTACTCGCAGAATTCGCAGATTACCTCACTGAAGAGCAAAAAGTGCCAGATACACTTGCTGAGTTAGGTCGTCTTACACAAGACCCAGACACCAATATTATCAAACTCCCAAATATTAGTGCTTCTGTAGGTCAATTGACAGCGTGCATTAAAGAACTTCAATCGAAGGGTTACGCAATTCCAGATTACCCAGAAAATCCGGTAACTGAAGAAGAAAAGTCGATCAAAGTACGTTACAGCAAATGTTTAGGTTCTGCTGTAAACCCAGTATTACGTGAAGGTAACTCTGACCGTCGTGCACCTGCTGCTGTTAAGAACTACGTCAAAAAGCACCCACACTCTATGACAGAGTGGAAACAGTGGTCACAAACTCACGTTTCTCACATGGATGAAGGCGACTTCTACCATGGCGAAAAATCAATGACGCTTGACCGTGCACGTAACGTAAAAATGGAACTTGTGACGAACAGTGGTGAAACTGTTGTTCTTAAAGAAAAAGTTGCACTTCAAGACGGCGAAATCATTGATTCGATGTTCATGAGCAAGAAAGCGCTTTGCGATTTCTATGAAAAAGAATTAGATGATTGTAAAGAAGCAGGTATTTTGTTCTCTTTACACGTAAAAGCAACCATGATGAAAGTTTCACACCCGATCGTATTTGGTCACTGTGTGAAAATTTACTACAAAGAAGCTTTTGAAAAACATGCAAAATTGTTTGATGAGCTTGGTGTTAACGTCAATAACGGTATGGCTGGTCTTTACGAAAAGATCGAAACTTTACCAACCTCTGTACGTGAAGAAATCATTGCTGATTTACATGCTTGCCAAGAACACCGTCCAGCACTTGCAATGGTTGATTCTGCAAAAGGCATCACAAACTTCCATTCACCGAACGACGTGATTGTAGATGCTTCAATGCCTGCAATGATCCGTGGTGGCGGTAAAATGTGGGGCGCTGATGGCAAACCTTACGACTGTAAAGCAGTAATGCCTGAATCTACATTTGCGCGTATTTACCAAGAAATGATCAATTTCTGTAAATGGAATGGTAACTTCGATCCACGTACAATGGGTACTGTACCGAACGTGGGCTTGATGGCGCAAAAAGCAGAAGAATACGGTTCGCACGATAAAACTTTTGAAATCGCTCAAGCTGGCGTAGCAAACATCACTGACATCGAAACTGGTGAAGTGTTGATGTCTCAAAACGTGGAAGAAGGCGATATCTGGCGCATGTGTCAGGTGAAAGATGCACCGATCCGTGACTGGGTGAAATTGGCTGTAACTCGTGCACGTAACTCAGGCATGCCTGCTATTTTCTGGCTTGACCCATACCGTCCACACGAAAATGAGCTTATCAAGAAAGTACAAACTTACTTGAAAGATCACGATACAACGGGTCTAGACATTCAAATCATGTCTCAAGTTCGTGCAATGCGTTATACACTTGAGCGTGTTGCGCGTGGTTTAGATACGATTTCTGTAACAGGTAACATCCTGCGTGATTACCTCACAGACTTGTTCCCAATTATGGAATTGGGTACTTCTGCGAAAATGTTGTCTATCGTTCCGTTAATGGCGGGTGGTGGCATGTACGAAACTGGTGCAGGCGGTTCAGCACCTAAACACGTACAACAGCTTGTTGAAGAAAACCACTTACGTTGGGATTCACTGGGTGAGTTCATGGCGCTAGCTGTATCGCTAGAAGAAATGGGCATTAAAGAAAACAATGCTGACATCAAGTTACTTGCTAAAACTTTAGACCAAGCAACGGGTAAACTTCTCGATAACGATAAGTCTCCTTCACGCCGTACAGGTGAGTTGGATAACCGTGGTAGTCATTTCTACCTTGCTAAATTCTGGGCTGAAGAACTTGCTGCTCAAGACGAAAATGCTGAATTAAAAGCGAAGTTTGCGCCACTCGCGAAAACTTTAGCTGAAAATGAAGACAAAATCGTTGCTGAACTTGCAGCAGTACAAGGTAAAGCTGCTGATATCGGTGGTTACTACGCACTTGATCAAGACAAAGTAAATGCTGTAATGCGTCCAAGTGCTACGCTTAACGCAGCTCTTGCTAGCCTTTAATATATAAGTTTGAAGTCGCTCATGATGGTGTGATTTCATACTAGTTTAAAGAAAAGACCGATGCTTAGGCATCGGTCTTTTTGATTTCAATGATTAAACTCTTAAACCGATGTAAACAGAATTGAAATTTCTGTTTTTCTTCCCATTTGATAGAAATATTTTTAATGTATTTATCTAATTTTTCAGATAATTGATTGGCTTAATTTTTATATGGTTCTCTAGAAATACCAATTTATATGGCTTAAAATTTAATCAATTAAGAATAATTGGGGTAAAATTAACTTTATAATTTATATCGTAAAGTTAGGTTTATTAGGGATATTTTAGCATTGATGCATGCTTTGAACTGATGAGATCATATTGGATTTACTTATATTGAATAAACTGTATGTTATAATTTGTAAAATAATTCCGATGTACTAATCGCGAAATGAATTGTTCTTCGTGTTTGGCGAATGAAACTGAATTGTTATAAGAGGGCTGCATAGATGCAGCTTTTTTAATTCTATTTTATTGATCGGAACTGTCATTTGGGTACGTTTTTTGAATGTATTATTGATGCAAAATACACCAGTAATTCATTTTATAAATGATCTAAACTTACTTAACACATAGCTCAATCTTAAACAGGGGCTCACCAATGACAAATCCCAATCCTTCAGTGGGTTTGCTTGAACGCTTATTCAAATTAAGTGAAAACAAAACCACCTTCAGAACAGAAGTCCTTGCAGGTGTAACGACATTTTTAACCATGTGTTACATCATTATCGTCAACCCATTGATTCTTTCTGAAACAGGAATGGACCATGGTGCTGTATTTGTGGCTACCTGTTTAGCTGCAGCAATTGGTTGTTTGGTTATGGGAATCGTAGCAAACTATCCAATCGCATTAGCACCAGGTATGGGACTTAATGCCTACTTTACTTATTCAGTATGTATCGGAATGGGTGTGCCTTGGCAGACTGCATTAGCAGCTGTATTTGTATCTGGCTTGGTCTTTATTGCGATCAGTATGTTCAAAATCCGTGAAGCGATTGTGAACGCGATTCCAATGTCATTGAAGTTTGCGATTGGTGGCGGTATTGGTTTGTTCCTTGCGCTTGTAGCATTGAAAAATGCAGGAGTTATTGTTGATAATCCTGCAACATTGGTGGGCTTAGGGGATCTTAAGCAACCTTCTGTCATGCTGGCATTGTTAGGTTTCTTAATGGTTGTCGTTATGCATCATTTTAAAGTGCGTGGCGCCATTATTATCAGTATTTTGGTTGTGACTGCAATCGCTACTGCATTAGGTTATAACGAATTTAAAGGTGTTGTAGGTACAATTCCTTCGATGGCGCCTACATTCATGCAAATGGACTTTGAGGGTCTATTTACCGCAAGTTTGATCGGTGTGATTTTCGTATTCTTCTTGGTTGATTTATTCGATTCTACAGGAACATTGGTCGGTGTATCTCACCGTGCAGGCTTGTTGAAAGATGGTAAATTGCCACGCTTAAAGAAAGCTTTATTTGCTGACTCTTCTGCAATTGTTGCAGGTGCTGCATTGGGTACGTCTTCAACCACGCCTTATATCGAGTCATCTGCGGGCGTCGCTGCGGGTGGTCGTACAGGTCTAACCGCTGTGGTCGTTGGTATTCTATTTGTATTGTGCTTATTCTTAGCGCCGCTTGCTCAATCGGTACCTGGTTTTGCAACAGCACCTGCATTGTTATTTGTCGGTGTGTTGATGATTCAGGGTATCACCAATATTGATTGGGATGATATCACTGAAGCTGTACCTGCATTCTTGACTATTGTGTTCATGCCTTTCACTTATTCAATCGCAGATGGTATCGCCATGGGCTTTATCAGCTATGCATTGATTAAGTTATTTACAGGTAAAGCAAAAACAGTTCCGTACATGGTATGGATCATTGCGGTACTGTGGGTGATTAAGTTTGTTGCATTTGGTGGTTAACACGTCCATTACAAAAAGGGTGTAAACTCAGTTTGCACCCTTTTTTTTATATTGATATTTTTCTGATTTTTTATATTTTGAGGTCATTCACATGAACCAATTAGAGCTCATTCGTGCTTTACCTAAAGCAGAATTACACGTCCATATCGAAGGGACATTTGAGCCCGAGCTCATGTTCTCAATTGCGCAACGCAATCAAATTGATATTCCATATAAAAGTGTTGAAGAAGTGAAACAAGCGTATAACTTCCATAATCTTCAATCCTTCTTAGATATTTATTACGCTGGCGCAAATGTGTTGATTCATGAACAAGATTTTTATGATCTTGCATGGGCTTACTTTGAAAAATGTGCAGAAGACAATGTGGTTCATACTGAAATGTTCTTTGACCCACAAACACATACAGATCGTGGTATTGCATTTGAAGTGGTATTGAATGGATTACAACGTGCTTGTGATGATGCGCAATCTAAGTTGGGTATTACGTCACACTTAATTATGTGCTTCTTACGTCACTTGAGTGAAGAGGCCGCATTCAAAACACTTGAACAAGCATTGCCCTATAAAGATCAAATTGTTGGCGTTGGTTTAGATTCAAGTGAAGTTGGGCATCCACCTTCAAAATTCGAACGTGTATTTGCAAAAGCACGCGAGGAAGGTTTCTTGATTGTTGCACATGCGGGTGAAGAAGGCCCTGCTGAATATGTGTGGGAAGCTTTAGATTTGCTTAAAGTCAATCGTATCGATCACGGTGTTCGCTCAGAAGAAGATCCAAAGTTAATGGCGCGTTTGATTGCTGAAAAAATGCCACTCACGGTTTGTCCATTATCAAACTTAAAGCTTCGTGTGGTAGATGATATGGCAGAGCACAATATCCGTCGTTTATTACAACAGGGCGTGCATGTAACAGTCAATTCTGATGATCCATCTTATTTTGGTGGTTATATGAATGATAACTTCATTGCCATTGCTGAATCTTTAGATTTAAGTCATGAAGAGTTGAAGCAACTCGCCATTAATTCTTTTGAGGCTTCATTTATTTCTGATCAAGAAAAACAAAATTGGACAGCGAAAATTAATGCGATTGCATAAGCTTTAGCATGCATAAGCTGAACAGCGCATAGATGTTTAAGATAAAGCTGTGATCGTTCACAGCTTTATTATTTTTATAGCATTGAAATTCAAATGAGATTTCTTGAACAATCAAAACATGCTGAAGTATTGCATGCTGATTGTATGGGTATGGCAATAGGGATGTCGAATTACTTTTGCTGACCGAACAGAGCGTTTAAGTCAAAAACTACTTAAGCCCGCCAGTCTAATAAAATGTAATCAAGCACTTTCTGACTCGAGAATTTGGAAGGAAACGGCATTTTTGATGAATGAACAGCAAAACCTCGTTAATCAAAAAGGCATTTGTGAGTGTGTCAGTGACCATGCAATGGATAATATGAATGCACCAGTTTGATTAAAAGCGTCCTTCAATGATGCTGAAAAAGAAAAACTTATCAATAAAGAACAGTTTGATTGGTTGTACTCAGCAAGCTTTGAAATCATAGAAGCACCTTATGTGCTTCTATTTAGTGAATTAGGCGTTTAAGTGCATCAGTCTTTAGGCTGACGTGTCATGCTGTTTAATACATTGTCTTTATCGATGAAATGATGTTTCAGCGCGGCCGCAATATGACCGACTAACAATAATCCTGCTGCCCAAGAAATCCAAATGTGTAGAGGTTTAACAACAGCAGTGACGGCAGGATTTTCACCAATCAACGCAGGTAAGTCAAACAAGTAAAGCACAGGTGCGGGATAGCCAACACTCCAGCTATACAGACAGCCAGTAATTGGTAATGCTAATAACATGAAATAAAGCCCAATGTGCCCTAAATGAGCAAGCATTTTCATGGTCGGTGACATTGTGTCAGGCAGCTTTGGCGCAGGGTGGGTATAACGCCAAAAGATCCGTATAACTACGAGAAAAATGATCGTTGTTGCAATGTTTTTGTGAAAACTAATCACATCACCTTTGAAGCTTCCATCAATATCGTAGCTTAAAAAATTACCGCTATAAAAACCAACAATCCAAGCGAGAATAAAGATGATCGCCATGAGCCAATGAATGATTTGAGCAGTGCGAGTGTAGTATTGTTTTGAGTTATTCATGATTCAATTCGATTTTTTGGTTTGTGTATCATAGTTGAAAGCATCAGATTGTTATAGCTCAGATCTAGAACATAGTGTTGAATGAATAGAACAATCGTAAAAAATTGAGAACAAGCGCATTTGTTCTCAATTTAGACAGATGACTGTGATGTACAATTTAAATATTTCTAAATATATTCAAATTAGGCAGAATATCGCTATTATTTTTATAAACATCAGGATGTTTAAGTGAAAAAATTAATCACAGTATTTGCACCATTGGCTTTAGTCTTGTCTGCTTGTGCTACAGGAACGACTGGTACATCTTCAACAGCAGGTACAACGACTCAACAATTGGGTGTGGCTGCTTTGAAAATCGGTATCAATGCCAAATGTACAACTGAGTTGAATAATCTACCTGCTTGGCAAACGGCAACAAAGCTGATGACAACTGAACAAAAAACCAATATTCAAACTGAAATTTGTGGTTGTGTTAGCGAAAAAGCGCCTCAAAGTGTAACGGCTGTGGATTTGGCTGCTGCGGCAATTGATCCTGCTGCGCGTGCTACTATTGTTTCAAATGTGGTTACGAAAACAATCAATGCTTGCGTTGCGGAAGCTGTGAACTAAGTTTGAATTATTGAAAACAGGCTGACTTGTTCAGCCTCTTTTTTTGGGAAATGATGAAGAATGTTAATAGCTGGTGCGGATGAAGCAGGGCGTGGACCACTGGTGGGTTCGGTTGTCGCTGCTGCGGTGATATTGGATCCAAATAATCCGATTGTAGGATTAAATGATTCTAAGAAATTAACGGAAAAGAAACGTGAAAAACTTTTCATAGAAATTCAAGAAAAGGCATTGGCATGGGCAATTGCTGAAGCAACGCATCAAGAAATTGATGAGATTAATATTTTACAAGCCTCTTTATTGGCAATGCGTAGAGCGGTCGAAGCTTTATCTATTCAACCTGAACTGGTTCGAGTCGATGGGAATAAGGTTCCACAGGGTTTGACAATGGCATGTGAAGCCGTGATTGGTGGGGATGCTTTACATGAGGAGATATCTGCGGCCAGTATATTGGCTAAAGTGACACGTGATCGTGAAATGGTTGAATTGGATATGAAGTATCCACAATATGGTTTTGCAAAACATAAAGGATATCCGACTAAAGCACATTTCGAGGCGATTGCGGTGCATGGGGTGATTGATGAGCACCGTAGAAGTTATGGACCTGTAAAGAAGGCTTTAGGTCTGATTGATTAGGTTGAATAGAATCAAATTGTACAGATAAATTTAAAGCGGCTATTTAGCCGCTTTATGAATTTAAAACGTTTTAGTCTTAGCGATTAAAATCGTTTTGTTTAAAATTATCATCTTCAAATGAAGGTTGTTCAAATGAAGGCTGTTCAAATGTAGGTTGTTGATAATCTTGATCAATGTGTTGCAAATGCTCGTGCATTGCACGTTCATGTTGAATACGTTGATAGATTTCTTCACGGTGTACAGATACTTCTTTCGGAGCATTAACACCAATGCGTACTTGGTTACCTTTGACACCAAGTACAGTAACACTGACTTGATCCCCAATCATTAAAGTTTCCCCGACACGACGGGTAAGAATCAGCATGTTTATCTCCTTGCTTAAACGCTAAACCTGCGATAGTTATATTCAAAAAAAATGAAAAGCAACAACTCAGGATTATGTGAAAATTTTAACAGAAAAATGTGACGAAATAAGCGTTTTCTAGCACACTATTAAAATATTCCGATGATCCGGCAGGCTTAATATAACAGAGCCACTATAGGAAAAACTATAGTGGCTCTGATTATTTATTTCACTTAATAACAAGAATTGTTATAAGTGAACAAATGTTATTAGTAAACTATTATGCGCGAACACTCGATTCACCAGATTCACGATCAAGACCGAAAGCAGTGTGAAGTGAACGAACAGCAAGTTCTAAATATTTTTCATCAATAATCACTGAAATTTTAATTTCAGATGTTGAAATCATTAAAATATTGATGCCTTCTTTCGCCAATGCTGTAAACATTTTACTTGCAACACCTGCATGTGAACGCATACCCACACCAACGATTGACACTTTTACGATGTCATCACGAGTAGACACTTCACGAGCGCCAATTTCTTGAGCTGTTGTTTCAAGAATTGATTTTGCTTTTGAAAGTTCACCACGGTTCACTGTAAATGTAAAATCAGTCGTACCATCTTCTTCAACGTTTTGGATGATCATATCCACTTCAACGTTTGCATCACCGATCGGGCACAAAATTTTAGACGCAATACCTGGCTCATCTGGAACGCCAAGAATAGTTAATTTTGCTTCGTCACGGTTAAACGCGATACCTGAGATAATTGGTTGTTCCATGTTGTCTTCCGCTTCAGTGGTGATTAGTGTCCCGACATTTTGTTTAAAATCTTCGTCGAATGCGCCATCATCGTCATTATCAAAACTTGATAATACGCGTAAAGGCACTTGGTATTTGCCTGCAAATTCAACTGAACGAATTTGTAAGACTTTAGAACCAAGTGATGCCATTTCAAGCATTTCTTCAAATGAAATACGATCAACTTTTTTCGCTTTAGGTGCTACACGTGGGTCAGTGGTATATACGCCATCAACATCTGTGTAAATTTGGCATTCATCTGCTTTAAGTGCTGCAGCAATCGCAACACCAGAAGTATCAGAACCACCACGACCAAGCGTGGTTGTATTGCCAAACTCATCAAAACCTTGGAAACCAGCAACAACCAAAACACGACCTGCGTCTAGGTTGTCATTTAACACTTGAGTGTCGATTGATTCGATTCGTGCTTTATTAAATGAGCTGTCAGTTTTCATGCCAACTTGGCGACCTGTTAATGATTTTGCTTCTACTCCAATAGAGTTCAACGCCATCGCTAACATAGAAATCGTAACCTGTTCACCGGTAGACACCATTTGGTCTAATTCACGAGGATCAGGGGTTTCGGTAATGGCTTTCGCTAAAGCAAGTAGACGATTGGTTTCGCCACTCATAGCAGATACAACCACGACCACCTTGTGACCATGATCATGCCAACGCTTTACACGACGAGCAACATTTAAAATGCGCTCGGGAGTACCCATAGAGGTACCGCCATATTTTTGAACGATTAATGCCATAGTTGTTCCATATAAACCATGACCCTGAACTACCTATCAGGGTCAGTTACACAAAAGGTGAAGTATTATTTAGCTTCAAGCCAAGCAGTTAATTCTGCCATCACTGTTGCAAACTTCTCGTTAAGTGGCGCGCCACCTTGTGCCAAGTCAGGTTTACCACCACCTTTACCACCCAGCTCAGTTGCCAAGTGTTTGATGATGTCACCCGCTTTAATAGAAGCAGTAAAGTCTTTTGCTACAGATGCGATCAAGCTAACCTTGTCACCCTCAACACCTGCAAGAACAATGACTGCATTTTCTAATTTTGATTTCACACCGTCGTGTAGGTTGCGTAATGATTTCGCATCCATATTTTGAACAGTCGTGATTAGCGTTGTACGACCAGCAATCTGTTGAACTTGACTTAAAAGTTCAGATGCTTGGAAGTTCGCCAATTTTTGATTCAGTTGATCAATTTGCTTTTGCAAACTTGAAGCTGTATCTACAATCGCTTCAACTTTTTCTAAAGTTTGATCTTTTTGAGCTTTAAGTAAGCCATTGATGGTGTAAATATCACGATCCGCTTTTTGAGCAACTTCAATCGCTTTTGTGCCTGTTATTGCTTCGATACGACGAACACCAGCAGCTACACCAGCTTCAGAAGTGATTTTAAAAAGACCAATGTCGCCTGTACGCTTGACGTGAATACCACCACACAGTTCGATTGAGAAGTTTTTATCTTCAATCACTGAACCCATAGACAGCACACGAACTTCATCACCGTATTTTTCACCAAATAACATCATCGCGCCTTTGGCTTTGGCAGATTCGATATCAAGAAGTTCAGTTGAAACAGCAGTGTTGGCAATCACTTCTGCATTGACTAAGCGTTCAATTTCTTGTAGCTGTTCAAATGTTACAGGTTGATCATTGGCAAAGTCGAAACGTAATACATCTGATGCAACCAATGAACCTTTTTGCTGAACGTGACCACCTAAAATTTGGCGAAGTGCAGCATGTAGAAGGTGAGTCGCAGAGTGGTTACGTGCGGTTGCCGCGCGAATGTCTGCTTTTACAGTTGTTTCAACAGATTGAGTTGCTTTTAGGCTCCCCATGGTCACGATACCTTGGTGTACAAACGCTCCACCAGATTTCTTAGTATCTTGAACTTCGAAAATACCCGTATCGTTTTTGAAGAGTCCTGTATCACCGATTTGACCACCGCTTTCAGCATAGAAAGGGGTTTGATTCAATACGATTAAAGCTTCATCACCTTCAACGACTTCGTCCACTTGCTCGCCATCTTTATAGATAGCGACAATTTGACCTTGACCAGCAGTTGTATCATAACCATCAAATTGAGTTTCGCCTTCAACTTTAACAACGCTGTTGTAGTCGATTGCAAATTTACCCGCATCACGTGCACGTTGACGTTGAGCCGCCATTTCAACTTCAAAACCAGCTTCATCGATGGTTAACTCACGTTCACGTGCGATGTCAGCGGTTAAGTCCGTTGGGAAACCATACGTGTCATACAGTTTGAAAACAACTTCACCAGGAATGACAGAACCTTTTAAATTTGCAAGTTCGCCTTCAAGCAATTTCAAACCTTGCTCTAAAGTTTTAGCGAATTGCTCTTCTTCTTTTAAAAGTTGTGCTTCGATACGTGCTTGTTGAGCAGCAAGTTCAGGATATGCATCGCCCATCACTTCGATTAAAGGCTTTAACATTTTGTGGAAGAATGAACCTGTTGCACCCAATTTATTACCATGACGTACAGCACGACGGATGATACGACGTAGGACATAACCACGACCTTCATTAGAAGGATTAACGCCATCAGCAATCAAGAATGAACATGAGCGTGCATGGTCAGCAACAACTTTTAAAGATGCAGGATAGTTAACTGGCTTAGCTTCAGCTTGTGCTTTTGCTTCAAGTTCGGCTGTATCTAAACCGATGACTTCTGCAGCACCTTTGAGTAGGTGTTGGAATAAGTCGATTTCATAGTTTGAGTTTACATGTTGTAAAACTGCAGAAATACGTTCCAAGCCCATACCTGTATCGACAGAAGGCGCAGGAAGCGGGTGGAGCACGCCATCAGCAGTACGATTGAACTGCATGAATACGTTGTTCCAAATTTCGATGAAACGGTCACCATCTTCTTCAGGGCTACCTGGTAAACCACCCCAAATGTGATCGCCATGGTCAAAGAAGATTTCAGAACATGGACCACAAGGACCTGTGTCACCCATTGCCCAGAAGTTATCTGATGCGTATTGACCGCCTTTGTTGTCACCGATGCGAATGATTCGGCTTGCATCTAAACCAATATCTTTGTTCCAGATGTCAAAAGCTTCATCATCAGTGTGATAAACAGTGGCATAGAGCTTGTCTTTTGGAAGACCTAACCATTGTTCATTGGTTAAGAAATCCCAAGCGAATTTGATGGCATCACGTTTGAAATAATCACCAAACGAGAAGTTACCTAACATTTCAAAGAAAGTATGGTGACGTGCTGTATAACCGACATTATCTAAATCGTTATGTTTACCGCCTGCACGAACGCATTTTTGCGATGATACTGCGCGTACATAATCACGTTTTTCTAGACCTAGGAAACAATCTTTAAACTGGTTCATGCCCGCATTGGTGAACAGTAAAGTTGGGTCGTTGGCAGGTACGAGTGAACTCGACGCGACACGTGTATGCCCTTGCGATTCAAAGTAACGCAAAAATGCTTCACGAATTTCAGCTGATGTCATAAAACGAGTACTCACAACCAAGTCACTCCATAATTTCTGATTTGCAAACGCGTTACAGTCTGACAAGAATTAAGCTTCTTTGCTGGAACACAGGCTTATTTTTAAAAAACGCCAAATTATAACGGAAAATGTATGATGCACCAACGATTTTAAAGTCTTTTGATGACAATTTGCATTCAGCTTGATTTAAAGTAGAGAATTGATCTAGGTTTTAAAATTTATCTAAGCCATTGTTATATTTTTAAAAGCATCAATTAAAAACATCTCAATAGGATTGACTGTGCTTTATCTCTGATTTTTAATACCTTTTAAGGTTCATTGACTGGATGCTTTAACGCCTTAATGAGGGCATGATTCATCATTTTTACTGAATAAAGATAAAGCGAGAATTTATATCTGTATTTGCTTTAAATCTATTAATATAGAGCAGTGGTACTTTTGAATTGATTGAATAAGGGTTTCTGATGCAACAAGTGGCGATAAATGGATTTGGTCGAATCGGGCGTAATGTATTGCGTGCATGGTTTGAAAATCCAAAACATTTTAATTTTGAGATCGTCGCAATTAATGATGTCGCAGATGTAGATACCCTGATTCATTTATTTAAATATGATACGACGCATGGTCGTTTTCATGGCGAAGTTGAACTGAGCTATGAGGGTGTTCAACCTTACTTAAATATCAACTGTGGTCAATCTGAACTGAAAGTCCAAGTGCATAGCCAAGCTGATCCAGAACGTTTACCTTGGCGGCATTTAGCAATCGATGTGGTGCTAGAATGTACGGGATTGTTTCGCTCACGTGTTGCAGCGGGTAAGCATCTACAAGCAGGTGCTAAACGGGTGATCATCGGTGCTGCGCCTTTTGATACTGTTGATGCTGCGATTGTTTATGGCGTTAATCACCTTGATGTGAAAGCAACAGATCAAATTATCTCGAGTGTTTCATGTACCACGCAGGCGCTCGTACCTTTGGTTAAAATCATTGACGATGCTTTCGGAATAGATACAGCACTGATGACTGAAATCCATGCAGTGACTGCGGATCAGTCTGTACTTGATCATGCACATCGTGATTTACGTCGTGCCAGAGCATCAGGTCAAAATATTATTCCAACGACTTCATCGGCACTTGGCGCACTTAAAAATGTGATGCCGAAAATGGAAGGGCGTATCGATGGGTATTCTATTCGTGTTCCAACCATTAATGTGGCTGCAATTGACCTCACGTTTACTTCACAATCACTGATTACATCGCATAGCTTGAATGAGGTGCTCAGCAACGCTGCACGATCAGATTATGCATGCATCATGGATGTGACCAATGAGCCTTTGGTATCTAGTGATTTTAACCACTCTCCATATTCTTTAATTGTCGATTTAAGTCAGACCATGGTAGTCGGTCATCAAGCTAAAGTATTTGCTTGGTATGATAATGAGTGGGGATATGCCAATCGCTTACTGGATCTGTGTGAGTCTTTTCAAGCGTAAATGCTATGTTTAATACAGGTTATCAAGTTCTGAAAGTAAATTGTCAGGCATTTTAGATTTTAAGCATTGATCGTTATTTTTACATTTAGAGATTAATGTGTTTTTTAACTCAAATTACAATGCTTATTCAAATATGGGTTGTGGGGGATTTTGATGATTATGATTTGGTTGGTAATGATTGTATTGGTTGTTGCGGTCACGGTGATGTTTTGGATGTTGATGAAAAAACAGCAACATCAAAATGTGGATGATTTGGTAATTCAGCAACTAGAAAATAAAGTGCAATCTCTAGAGCTTAATTTGCAGAAAACTTTAGAAATTATGCAAGACTTGGCGAAGAAAATGAATGTTCAGCAAGAAGTACTTGATATCAATGCACAGAAATTAAAACTAGTTGAAACTCAAAATGTTGAATTGGTCTCAATACTGGCTCAAGTTGTAAATCCAAAATCTTAAGGCTTAATGTTGCTTGCCAGAGATCGAATCTAGATGTTGTTTGATTTATTGGTATTGACAGTATTTTTTCGAATAATTTATTGACTCCCTTGCTAGCAGATTGTGAGCTTGATTGAAGAGCTTCATTTATAGAGCAAGGTCTTTAAACGAATCCAAAAGTGAATAACTTGCTCTGATATTTTGAACAAAAGATAAAATCGACGGATACAGTGACTCATTAAAGTATAAGTTAAAGTTCTGTTCAGCTCATAGATGATGAGACAAATTAACTTTTTTGTAGTTGCTCTAAAATTTGATAATTTTTTATAAAAAAGTCTAATGCACAGCTAAAACTATCGTGGTAGACTAGGAGAAATCGGGTGTGTTCCCGATTTTTTTATGCGGATTCGTTCCGCACTGACAGGATTTAGGTTTACAACATGCCCATTTCAGAGACATGGTTATTACCTGATGGTGTAGCTGATGTATTACCAGAGCAAGCGCAAGTTATCGAAACTATGCGTCGTGAAGCCTTAGATTTCCTTGCATCTCGAGGTTATCAATTGGTGTATACGCCATTTATTGAATACATCGAATCTCTATCTTCTCTTTCAGAATCGAATCAAGATTTAGACTTAGCCACTTTTAAAGTCATCGATCAATTATCAGGTCGTTTACTTGGTGTGCGTGCCGATATGACACCACAAGTGGCTCGTATAGATGCGCATGTATATCCAGTAGAAGGTGTGGCTCGTTACTGCTATGCAGGAACAGTTTTACATACTAAACCTCAAGGGTTTAATACCACCCGTGCACCCCTTCAGTTAGGTGCAGAGCTATTTGGTTCAGACAGTATCGATGCTGATGTCGAAATGATCGATGTCATGCTTAACTTGTTAAAAACAACCCAATACGATGAGGGTATCCACCTAGACTTAGGTCATGTGGGCTTGTTCCGTAGCTTGGTTAAATTGGCAGGTTTAAATAAGGCGATCGAGAGTCACCTTTCTGATCTGTACCAACGTAAAGCATTGCCAGAACTTGCAGTCTTCACTCAAGACTTAAATTTTGGTTCAGACTTTTATGCATTAGGTCGTTTTGCAAGTGATTTAGAGGCTTTGCAAAATCATTTAAGTGCAGATGTTTTAGCGGATGACGCTTTTAAATTAGCGCTTGATGCCGTTAAAACGACAAAAATTGAAATTCAAGCACGTTGGCCAAACCTGCACATTGGTATTGATATCGTAGAATTGCGTTCATATCACTACCATACAGGTTTAATGTACGCCGTTTATGCGCCAAATCGTGCAGCACCTTTAGCTCAAGGTGGTCGTTATGACGGTATTGGTGAACACTTTGGGCGTGCACGTCCAGCAACCGGCTTCTCATGTGACTTGTATGCATTAAGCTCAGGTCGCTTTGAAGCAGTGACTGTGGTTGTGGCACCAAAGGGTACACAACGGGATTTACTACAAGCGATTGAACAGACACGCGAACTTGGTTTCAGTGTGATTCAACTTCTTGGCAATGACACGATTAACTCTGTTCCAAATGCGACTCACCAGTTGGTGAATGCATCAGGTGAATGGACAGTGAAACAAATTTAATCTCTTTTCGGTAATGGGTTTTTAACACTATTGCCGCAAAGTTTTCTAATTTTAACAGCATGATGCAATGAGGCTATTATGGGCAAGAATGTTGTGGTACTTGGTACCCAATGGGGCGACGAAGGTAAAGGTAAAATCGTCGACCTGCTCACAGATCAAGCGGCTGCGGTCGTTCGTTACCAAGGCGGACACAACGCGGGTCATACACTCGTGGTTGGTGGTAAGAAAACTGTATTACACCTCATTCCATCTGGTATTTTACGTGAAAACGTATTGTGCTTGATCGGTAACGGTGTGGTTCTTTCACCAGAAGCACTCATCAAAGAGATGGATATTCTTGAAAAAGAAGGCGTTCCTGTTAAAGAGCGTTTACGTATCTCGCCAAACTGTCCACTGATTCTTCCGAACCACATCGCACTTGACCAAGCACGTGAAATCAAACGTGGTAATGCGAAAATTGGTACAACGGGTCGTGGTATCGGTCCAGCATATGAAGATAAAGTTGCTCGTCGCGCAATTCGTGTTGCTGACTTGGTACGTGGTGGCGAACATTTGAAAGCTCAGTTAACTGAACTTCTTGAATACCATAACTTCCAATTGACTCAATTCTACGGCGTAGAAGCAGTTAAATTAGAAGATGTACTTGCACTATGTGACCAATGGCGTGAAGTGGTTGCACCACTGGTTATTGATGTGACTGGTGAATTGCATAAATATCGCAAAGCTGGCGAAAAAATCATGTTTGAAGGTGCGCAAGGCTCACTCCTTGACGTTGACCATGGTACATATCCGTATGTAACTTCTTCAAACACGACTGCTGGTGGCGTAAGCTCAGGTTCAGGTTTGGGTCCATTGCACCTTGACTATGTATTGGGTATTACTAAAGCGTACACGACACGTGTCGGTGCAGGTCCATTCCCAACTGAGCTTGTTTACGATGCTGCCAATGATGTTGGTGATGCGATTGGTAAACACTTGGGTACAATCGGTAATGAGTTTGGTGCGTCGACTGGCCGTCAACGCCGTTGTGGTTGGTTTGATGCTGAAATTCTACGCCGTTCTGTAGAAGTGAACTCACTTTCAGGTATTTGCTTAACTAAACTTGATGTTCTTGATGGTTTAGAAGAAGTGAAAATCTGTGTAGGTTATGAAGCTGCTGATTCAGGTTGTGTAGGTTCTTCTGATGCGCTTGCATTTGAAACTTTAAAACCAATCTACGAAACAATGCCAGGTTGGTCTGAGTCAACTTTTGGTGCGAAATCAATGGATCAATTGCCACAAGCGGCAATTAACTATGTGAAGCGCATTGAACAATTGATCGAATGTCCAATTGATATCGTATCAACGGGTCCAGATCGTGATGAAACAATCGTATTACGTCATCCATTTGATGCTTAATATTTTTGATTGATTCAAAAAAACCCTGTGATTTCACAGGGTTTTTTATTGAAATGTCACATAATGTTATTGTCTTAAAAGTTTTGCAAATTAATATATTCTGACCTTAATCAACGAGAGAAGGTCATGAAATATAAAAATTTAATTGGGGGTGTTGTTGTAATCAGTCTAACTGGTTGCACAACAGTAGCAGACTTCGTCGGAGCAGATTCAGCGACATTAAATTTGAATGCAACGCAAAGTTATAATCAAATGTTGAATGAAGCAAAGAGCAAAAAGGTTTTAGACACGACTTCAGCGACCTATAAAAAAGTAAATCGTGTATTTCACAAAATGAAGCCTTATGCGGATGAGCTGAATCAGACGGGACATAAGTTTGAATGGCAAGTTGCGGTGATCAAGTCTAAAGAAGTGAATGCTTATGTTGCGCCTGGTGGGAAGGTGGTCTTTTATACAGGAATTGTGGACACGCTTAAGCTTACAGACAGTGAAGTCGCTGCCATCATGGGGCATGAAATGGTGCACGCGTTGGAAGAACATGCAAAGAATAAAATGGGTGCTCAAGTTTTAACAGATTTGGCTGTGAATATTGGATCTCAATACGTAGGTCAATCTGTAGGGGGCTATGGTGGTTTACTTTTAGATATGGGGAGTAAGTTTGGTGTTGGACTGCCATTTTCTCGTAATTTAGAAAGCCGTGCAGATAAAGGTGGAATCATGTTGATGGCTAAAGCTGGCTATGATCCCAATGCAGCTGTGACTCTATGGCAAAAAATGAATAAAAATAACAGCAGTGGCAATAATGCTTTAGCTAAGTTTATGTCAACGCATCCATCCAATGAAGATCGTATTGTAAACTTACAAAAACTAATGCCGGAAGCGATGGCTCTTTATAAGAAATAGCCTAAATAATCGTTATAAATACTAAAGTTGCATGAATAAGCACTGTGCAAATGTGTAGTGCTTGTTAAAATAAAAATGAAGACTAAATATAAAGAGCATTGAATGCAAAAAAATATCGCGAATACCATATTTTATTCACTATTATTTGCTATGGGTGGGGCGCCGACAATTGCGATGATGATTATCAATGCTCAGCCAACAAATCCAGAAATTGTATTTCAAGCCTTAATCGGTCTATCGGTTATTATCGCGTGTATTTTAGTGCCTATAGTATTGATTCAAAATACGTATTTGATTATTAAACGTAAGAGTGTAGAGATCGAACAAAAGATTCAACCTGTGGCGCATTTTTATCTGGGATTGAATGTTTTATGTTTGGTGTACTGGTTGATTATTCAATTTAGCTAATTACATAATTCATATGAAAAAAATGATTTACAGATTTCAAGTCATAAATCAATGCAATATAATCCAATAAAATAGATTTTGACTAATTTGAGTTGGAGTAAAATAATGAAAAATAAGGCATTACTCACATTATGTGCAGCGAGTGTAATGACGTTTAGTGGTTGTGCCACTGTTGCTGATATGGCTGGGGCTGATACGGCATCTCTTAACGTTGTAGCAACAGATGGTTTTAACAAAACTGTTGCTGAAGCACGTTCAAAAGGAACATTAGACACCTCATCTACGACATATAAGCGCATCAATACCGTGTTTAACCGTTTGAAGCCATTTGCTGATCAGATGAATCAAACGGGTACGCGTTTTGACTGGCAACTTGCGGTACTAAAAGCAGATACAGTCAATGCCTATGTTGCTCCAGGTGGTAAGGTTGTGTTCTATACGGGTATTGTGAATAAGCTTAACTTAACAGATGCTGAAATTGCTGCGATTATGGGCCATGAAATGGTACACGCATTGGAAGAGCATGCTAAGCAAAAAATTGGAGCGCAAGCGTTAACGAATTTAGCTCTAAATATTGGTCTAAGTGCTGCTGGTAATAACGTAGGACAGTTAGGTACTGCAGCAGCTCAATTGGGTAGCCAAATTGGTATTGGTTTACCGTACTCACGTAGCCTAGAAAGTAAAGCTGACCAAGGTGGTTTGATGCTGATGGCGAAAGGTGGCTATGATCCACAAGCCGCTATTACACTTTGGCAAAAAATGAATGCTGAATCAGGAGGCGGTAAGTCGGCATTCTTATCAACGCATCCATCCAATTCACAACGTATTGAAGCTATGCGTAAAAACTTACCTGCTGCTCAAGCCGTATATAGACAGCGTTAATTTTCTATCATTAAAAAAGGATGCAAAGGCATCCTTTTTTATTGTTCATCCTTTCATCCTCTTCCAATGTAAGAGGATGAAATATATTTATGGCGCTGGATTCGGCTGTTGTTTATGGATATCTTCTATACCTTTTAAAACTTCATCTGAAAGTGTGATATCAAAAGCATCGATGTTTTCTTTCAATTGATTTAGATTGGTTGCGCCAATAATGGTTGATGTTACAAAGAACTGTTGTTTAATAAATGCCAGTGCAAGTTGAGTCAAGGTCAGACCATGCTGTTCTGCGAGCTGAGCGTACTGTTCTGTTGCCCACAAGCTTTCTGGGTTGCTATAACGACTAAAACGTGAGTAAAGCGTAATACGGGCATTGGCTGGGCGAGCGCCATTTCTAAATTTACCAGTTAGATAGCCAAATGCCAGTGGGGAGTATGCAAGTAAGCCCACACCTTCATAATGCGCAATTTCAGACATACCGATTTCATAAGTTCGGTTTAATAAATTATAGGGATTTTGAACGCTCACCAACTTTTCCATACCTAGCTTTTCAGCTAACTGTAGAAACTTCATGGTTCCCCATGGGGTCTCATTCGATAAACCAATATAACGGATTCGACCTTTATCAATTTCATCCTTTAAAGCTAAAAGTGTTTCTTCAAGTGGCGTGATATCGCTTGTAAGGGTTGATTCTTGATTGCCGTAGCCAAGTTTACCAAAAAAATTGGTTGGTCTTTGTGGCCAGTGTAATTGGTAGAGATCAATATAATCAGTTTGCAAGCGTTTTAAGTTGCCATCAAGAGCAGTTTCAATATCTGACTTGTTGAATCGTGTATTTCCATCACGGATGTGACTACCGCCTTGAGAAGGGCCTGCAATTTTTGATGCAAGAATAAGTTTGTCTCTTCCACCACGTTCAGCAATCCAATTGCCAATAATTTGTTCTGTCGCACCTTGAGTTTCAGGTTTGGGTGGGACAGGGTACATTTCGGCTGTATCCCAAAAGTTTAAACCACGATCCAGTGCATAATCTAACTGTTGAAATGCTTCAGCTTGGGTATTTTGCTCACCGTAGGTCATCGTACCTAAACAAATTTCAGGGACTAAAATTCCAGTATGTCCAAGTGGCTTGAATTGCATGGTTAATTATCCTAAATATCTAAGGTATTTATAAACAAGAGCCCAAATTATATGAGTAATGATCGGTAAGGCTATTTCAGCTAGATTCTCAAATTACCCTAATCTCATTAATGAAAATAATATGAACATAGATTAAAAGCAAAATAATGTTTATTTTAGGAAATAAAAAAGCAAATCCGAAGATTTGCTTTGATACAAAGATTTTAACAATTATTCAACATCAGCATCATCGAGGTTTTCTTCAGTGGTATTTACAGCCTCTAAAGAAGCATCAAAGATTAAAATGGCTTTACCATCAGTCTCGATCATGCCTTGTTCTTCAAGCGTTTTAAGAACGCGCCCTACCATTTCACGTGAACAGCCCACAATACGTCCAATTTCTTGACGCGTAATACGGATCTGACGACCATTGTGGAGGATCATTGCTTCTGGTTGACTTGAAAGGTCGATTAGGCAGCGTGCAATACGACCTGAAACATCGATAAATGCAAGGTCAGTTACTTTACGCGTAGTATTCTTTAAGCGACGTACAAGCTGTGCAAATACGGCATAGCTTAGGTCTGGATATTGTTTACTTACTTCATGGAAATTAGCATAAGAAATTTCTGCAATCTCGCAAACATCACGAGTGCGAACTTCCGCTGTACGTTGAGGGTTTGTTTCAAATAAACCCATTTCCCCGAAAAAGTCCCCTGGGTTCAAATATGCAACAACAATTTCACGGTCATCATCTTCACGTAAAATAATTGAAACTGACCCTTTTAAAATTAGATACAGAGATTTTGACTCAGTGCCCGCATCAATAATTGCAGTACGCTTAGGAAAGCGATTGATATGCGCACGCTTGAGTAAAGCTTTGACAGATTCAGGAAGCTGACCTGGTGACAAAGCATCTGTACTAAGTTGTGAAAAATTAGAAGTCATGCTTTTTAAATTCCGAATTTGATAATTACTAGATCTAGATCTGAGCTGAACTTTCCACATTAAGCAATAAGGTGAAATTCCTTCTCAACCCAAATTATGCTAGTGTACAGTACTAGGTAAATTTATAGCTTTTTTTAGGTAGTTGCAATGCATACTAGCGTACATTGGTTAGAGAATGTTGCTTTTGAAGCAAAATCTGAGAGTGGTCACCAAATTGTCATGGATGGTGCGGAAGCATACGGTGGAGAAAACCGTGGTCCACGTCCCATGGAGTTGATATTAATGGGACTTGGTGGTTGTGCTTCCTTTGATATTGTGACTATTTTAAAGAAATCACGCCAAGATGTGACGGGTGTTGTATGTGAACTAAAAGCTGATCGTGCTGACACAATTCCGGCTGTTTTTACCAAGATTCATTTGCACTTTGTTGTCACAGGTAAAGCAGTAAAAGAAAAACAAGTGGCAAAAGCAGTTGAATTGTCTGCCGAGAAATATTGTTCAGCAAGTAAAATGCTTTCAGACGGTGGTGTGATCATTAGCCATGACTTTGAAATTATTGAAGCTCAATAAAAATTAGTTGAATAGTGTAGTTAAAAGGCAACATAAGTTGCCTTTTTTATAATAAAAAATTTAAGGCGTACAAATATTTGTATAGTCTTATTAATCTGATTTTTTAAAAAACATAAAGTCTAAACATACATACAAATAGCAGTTTTGCATTCCTTTTAATGTTTTAAACCGAACACTTAAACCAAATAAGATATGAGTATTCTATTGGGTTTGATGGTGAAGCATAAAAGCCTCACAAAGGAAATAATCACAAAACGTTTTCAAAATTGAGTTGATTCTTTATTCTTGAGCCCAAGGCAGTTGATGGAAACGCCATCCATTAAATCTTCCTCGTTGATTGTATTGGTCTAAATCACCTTCAAAGCCTTGATCAATGTTGTATACAGATTCAAAACCCGCGTTGAAAGCGACATTTGCAGCAGCGGCTGAACGCTTACCACTCCGGCATAACAGAAGAATGACTTTGGCCTTACCGACTTGGTTTTCGAGTTCTTCAGCAAAGTGTGGATTTCGATTTAAAGAAATGCCTGTCGCCCATGGAATATGAATGGTATTTTCAATATGACCAACGAATTTCCGTTCTTCTAGAGTTCTGACATCAACAATGACTGCTTGCTTAGATTGAAACAGCAGCCATGCATTGTGAGGCGTGACTGTGCCAGCAAACTCTAAGTAATGGTCTTCAGCCAATTTTTTTGCTTGGCTTAAAATCTCGTTTAATTGGTCAGTCGTCACTTGAGCTTGATTCACTGCAATGTTCATGGTCAAACCTTCAAAGTTATATATTTACTTGAGAGCGTAATTTTTACCTTCACACCATTTAAATCAATATTCATAGGGATAACCCAATTAGAAGTTTGATTACTCTAATGATTCACAGAGCGAACATTTGATTTGAAGTATTTATTGAAGCATTTGTGTAAAAAATATGCTGATTCATTATTAATAATATATCCATTTTATTTATTCTAAAAACGAATAAAAATTCACTTGTATATTCTTATTTTGAAAATAGAGGAATATTTGAAAAATGAATACCCATATAGAAAATTCTTTTATCCTGATTAAGTTGAATCACATAAAATTTAAGGTGCGCTTGGGTCATTATTTAGATCGTATATGAGTCTAACTTGAGAACTGATGATCTGAATAGTGAGATGGTTAATTTAAGAAATTAATTTTAGAGGCATAAATGAAAATAAGTTTGAGTTTGTTAAAGATAGTTGTGCTGATTAATACATATGCTAAACAATGATGCCCATATAAAATGCTTAAATTATAAGAGATAAAACACATTTTAATTATTTATAACGATAAAAACAGGGTGATGTGAATGGGTTGGAATATTCATAAAATTGTTGATGACCTTCAAAATTTAAGACACGAATGGAGAGTTCAGCAAAATAGTCTAAAAGACGATGGTGGACGTGAGTTACCATCACGTACCGAAATCAAAAAAATAATGAATGATTTGTGTGGCATTCTTTTTCCGATGCGTTTAGGACCACATGATCTGCGCCAGAAAAGTGAAAACTTCTATATCGCTTATACTTTAGAGAAAACGTTGTATGCTTTATTGGAGCAAGTAAAACTTAACTTATCTTATGATTTAAAATCTAAAAAAGAGTATGCCGATCAAGCCGAGATCACGATTCGAGCTGAAAAAATAGTTCATGAATTTGCAGAGCAATTGTCATCTATTCGTAGAATTCTAGATACAGATGTGATTGCTGCATATCAAGGTGATCCTGCTGCTCGAAGTGTGGATGAGGTGCTACTGTGCTATCCGGGTATTGTCGCGATGACTTATCACCGAATTGCACATGAATTTTATAAAAGAGAATTGTGTCTTTTGGCGAGAATCATTGCTGAGATTTCTCATTCAAAAACAGGAATTGATATCCACCCAGGAGCACAAATCGGTCAAGGGTGTTTCATAGATCATGGAACAGGGGTTGTTATTGGTGAGACTTGTGTGATTGGTCAAAATGTTCGAATTTATCAGGCCGTAACGCTTGGTGCAAAACGTTTTGAGATAGATGAAGAAGGAAACTTACAAAAAGAATATGCGCGCCATCCAATTGTTGAAGATAATGTGGTGATCTACGCAGGAGCAACCATATTGGGTCGAATCACGATTGGTAAAGGGGCAATTATTGGTGGGAATGTTTGGATTACCCAGAGTGTCGCGCCTTTTAGTGCAGTATCACAGAGTTCTGTGATGAAAACTCAGGTCGATTAGTATCCCAAAGCAAAGATTTGGATGTGAATACCCTTGAGAATATAAACCATCGCATATTGAACACGACAACATGCTTATAATCCCATGAACATAGGTACGCATAAAACCAAATATAATTCTTCTTCAGAATGGCTTTTTCGGCGTCGTTTTATTCTTATAGAAAACAATTGGAAACGACGCTATTGATTGAAATGTTTTATGTTAATACGCTTGAAAATGATCAGATTGGCACAAATATTAATACTAGGATTTAACCTGAGTATTTTGGTAAGCTTTTGAAAAATAAATAATTAAAAATGAATAAATTGAATACAAATACTTGAAATTGATTTTATCGCACCCATTTATGTTCCAAGTACAAAATTTGTTGTGAGGAAAATAAGAATGCGTTTTGAAAAATTTACAAACCGCCTACAGCAAGCGTTATCTGATGCACAGTCATTGGCAATGGGTAAAGATCATACCGCGATTGAAGGTATACATATTTTATCTGCATTATTGGAAGAACCTGCCAATGTTAGTTTGCTCCAACAGGCTGGTGCAAATCTCAGAGATTTACAGACCAAACTTCAACAAGCGTTAAATGATGCTGCAACGCTCTCTAATCCTACAGGTGATATTAATTTAAACCCCGAGGCTGTTCGTGCACTAAATTTGGCAGATAGCTATGCACAAAAGGCGGGTGATGAGTTTCTATCAACCGATTGGGTGATTTTGGCTTTAGCTGAAACAGGTGCCACAAAATCTTTACTCACCAATATTGGTGTGACATCAGACAAATTACGTAAAGCAATTGAAAATATTCGAGGTGGCGATAAAGTCATGGCAAATAATCATGAAGATCAACGTGATTCACTGAATAAATACACCATTGATTTAACCGAACGTGCAATGGTGGGTAAGTTAGATCCTGTTATTGGTCGTGATGAAGAGATTCGCCGTACTATTCAGGTCTTGTCACGTCGTACCAAAAACAACCCGGTATTGATTGGTGAGCCTGGTGTCGGTAAAACTGCGATTGTGGAAGGCTTAGCACAACGCATTGTCAATGGTGAAGTCCCTGAAAGCCTGAAAGGTAAACGTGTTTTATCATTAGACTTAGGTTCCTTGCTCGCAGGGGCGAAATATCGTGGTGAGTTTGAGGAACGACTAAAAGCCGTACTCAAAGACCTTGCGAAATATGATGGCGAAATCATTTTATTCATCGATGAGTTACATACCCTTGTTGGCGCAGGTAAAGGTGATGGGGCGATGGATGCAGGGAATATGCTTAAACCTGCCTTGGCACGTGGTGAATTACGCTGTGTGGGCGCGACAACTTTAGATGAATATCGTCAATTCATTGAAAAAGATGCAGCACTTGAACGCCGTTTCCAAAAAGTGTTGGTCGATGAACCGAGTGTAGAAGACACGATTGCGATTCTCCGTGGTTTAAAAGAGAAATATGCAACGCACCATGGTGTGCAGATTTTGGACTCAGCGATTATTGCGGCAGCAAAAATGTCTCATCGTTACATCACCGATCGTCAGTTGCCAGATAAAGCGATTGACTTGATTGATGAGGCTGCATCCCGTATCAAAATGGAAATTGACTCAAAACCTGAGCCATTAGACCGTTTAGATCGTCGTTTGATCCAATTGAAAATGCAACTTGAAGCCGTCAAAAAAGATGCAGATTCAGTCAGTAAAGCTGAAGTTAGCCATCTGGAGAAACAAATTGCTGAGGTTCAGAAAGAATATAACGATTTGGAAGAAGTGTGGCGTGCTGAAAAAACCTTGGTTGAGGGTACAAATCAAGCGCAAGTTGAGTTAGATAAGGCGCGTACTGCTTTTGATAAAGCACAACGTGAAGGTGATTTAGCTGAAGCAAGTCGTTTGCAATACGGCGTCATTCCTGAGTTGCAAAAGCGCTTGAATGAAGAAGAAGTATTGGAAGTCAATGAAGAGCCGAAACTGATTCGTACCAAAGTCACTGAAAATGAAATTGCTGAAGTGGTGAGCGCTGCGACAGGCATTCCAGTGTCGAAAATGTTGCAAGGTGAACGTGAAAAACTATTGCACATGGAAGACTTCTTACATAACCGTGTCGTGGGTCAACATGAAGCAGTGGTTGCGGTATCGAATGCGGTGCGTCGTTCACGTGCAGGCTTATCTGATCCAAACCGCCCAAGTGGTTCATTCTTATTCCTTGGACCAACTGGTGTCGGTAAGACAGAGTTAACCAAAGCGCTGGGTAACTTCTTGTTTGATAGTGATGATGCCATCATTCGTATTGATATGTCTGAATTTATGGAGAAGCATTCTGTCAGCCGTTTGGTTGGTGCGCCTCCAGGATATGTTGGCTATGAGGAAGGCGGTGTTTTAACAGAAGCTGTGCGTCGTAAACCTTATAGCGTTGTGTTATTTGATGAAGTAGAAAAAGCACATCCAGATGTCTTTAATATCCTACTTCAAGTGCTCGATGATGGGCGTTTAACGGATTCACAAGGTCGTGTGATTGATTTCAAAAACACGGTTATTGTGATGACGTCAAACTTAGGCTCAAATGATGTACGAGAATTAGGTGAAAATGCATCAGAAGCGGATGTACGCTCAGTGGTGATGAGCGCTGTGTCTGAACATTTCCGTCCAGAGTTCATTAACCGTATTGATGAGTTGGTGATTTTCCATAGTTTGAAGAAAGCTCAAATTCGTGGAATTGCAGATATTCAATTGAATCGATTACGTGATCGTTTGGCGGATCGTGAGTTGAGTTTGGCTGTAGACGACACTGCTTTTGATC
This sequence comes from Acinetobacter sp. CY79, assembly GCF_059515845.1. Classification (NCBI taxonomy): domain Bacteria; kingdom Pseudomonadati; phylum Pseudomonadota; class Gammaproteobacteria; order Moraxellales; family Moraxellaceae; genus Acinetobacter; species Acinetobacter sp. CY79. The sequence goes on along the minus strand of NZ_JCAKMY010000002.1, from coordinate 131,294 downwards.
AATTGATTGATGCTGGATTTGATCCAGTGTACGGGGCTCGTCCACTCAAACGTGCGATTCAACAACAAGTTGAAAATAGCTTGGCTCAGAAAATACTGTCAGGTGACTTTGTACCTGGGGATACGATTGTGATTAAAAGCGAAGATGGCAAACTCATCTTTGAGAAAGTCAAATTGAGCTAATCCATTGTCTTGTCTTCATTGAAGATCAGCTTAAGATTTAAACGTTCACTCATCAGAAAACCCAACCTCGGTTGGGTTTTTTTGTTATTTAAGCTACTTTTTTGTAATGATTTGAGATATAGGTTTGCCATTGTTAAGTTGATCTGATTAATATTTGCGGGTCAGGGAAAGGCGAAGATTCAAGACTGAAACTCAGGAATGAATCAAAAATAATAAAAGTCGCGAGGTATGCGTGCTCAATGGATTGATCAATATGTTGGAATTAAAATTATTACGTAAGTTCAAAAATGAACCTTATAGCGAATACAAGCCTGTTGAAAAAATCACTTTGCTTGATATGAAAAGCATGTATGGTATTTTTGAAAAATATTATCTCAATACGACGTTTCAGATTTTTAAAAAAGATTTGATGGAAAAAACGGGTATCTTCATTATTCGTGAACCAAAGAACGATTTGATCGTGGGTTTTTCTACGGTGGTAGAGCGTGATTTTGAAGTCAATGGCATTGTACGACATGCCTTTTTTAGTGGTGACACGATTATAGAACAAGCTTATTGGGGCAATCGCGCCCTTCAACGAGCGATGTATCGGTATATTATTTTCTTTAAGTTGAAATACCCAACCAAACCAATTTACTGGATGTTGATCAGTAAAGGTTTTAAAACCTATTTGTTATTAGCCAACAACTATTTTACCTACTACCCGCATTGTGATCATAAACATCAACGACTTGAACAATTCGTTGAAGCGTACTGTAACCAATATTTTGCAGAATATTACGATAAAAATAAAAAATTATTGAATTTTGGTGATGCATACCAAGCACTCGATCCTGAGATTGCTCCCATTACAGATGAGATGCGGAAAAAAAGTAAAAAAATAGCCTTTTTTGAAGAAAAAAATCCAACATGGAGTGTGGGTACAGAATTGCCCTGCATTGGTGAGATTCATTGGTCAGATTTGTATCGCTATGTACAGCGTTTTTTAACTAAGCCTGCGAGTAAGGGGCAGGATCATCATCAAGCAAAAATAAATCAAAATGAAATCGCTGCTACTGAATCTTCAAAGGTGGCTTGATCGTGGGATTCATTTTATATAGTTCACATCAAATCCTGTCATTCGCATGTCAACAAGCATCTACAAAGTTTTACCAAGATTCATCGCGGTTAGAGCATGTTCAAAGACAAAAATTAAAGCAGATCGTTGAGCAACCTCATCTGAGCTACCAAGATTTTATTGCCCAATATCCAATCACACGATATGCGGACTGGAAATCTCAAATTGAACAATCGAGAGAAACTTCTAGTAACTTATTGAACAACCAAAAATTGATTCGATTTCAGCCAACCAGCGGCTCAAGTGAGGCGCTCAAATTTATTCCTTATACACAAGGATTTTTGGATGAGTTGGATCAAGCGATTGGATTATGGCTTCGGAGTCTGTACCAGCATTATCCTGAGTTAAAAAATACCACACATTATTGGTCAGTTTCATGGTTGCCAGAGAGTCAGCGAAAACTGACCTATAATCAAAACTTAAATGATGATCGTGCTTTATTAAGTTTGAGTAAGCGAATACTGACTAAGGTGACCCAGTCTGTACCGACTGAAATAGCGATGGCTGAAAGTCCAGAGGATGCGATGTTTGCGACTGCGACTTATTTAGTCGCAGATAAAAATTTAGGCATGATTTCAGTTTGGAGTCCAACCTTTGCATTGCAGCTCTTGGAGATTATTCAACTTTACCAAGACGAAATTATCACCACGTTGCAAACAGGTGAGTGGCAAAGAGCATCCCTCAACTTTTTAAAAGCACCGTATTCTAAGCATCAGAGTTGTAAGTTAAGTCATTTGAACCTAGAAAATGCTCAATCTTGGAAAATTCTTTGGTCAAAACTGACTTTGATTTCAAGTTGGGATACTGCCAGTGCAGAACATTGGGCTAAAATTTTAGGAGAAAAAGTATCAGACGTGTCATTTGAAGGTAAAGGGCTTTGGGCAACGGAAGGCGTTGTCACAATACCACTCGATGGTCATTATCCGCTCATGTATCAAGCTCATTTTTATGAGTTTTTAGATCTAGACCATCAAAATGTTTACCCAGCTTGGCAGTTGAAAATAGGACAACGGGTGAGTCCGATTATTACCACAAGTTCAGGTTTGACACGATATATTATTGATGATGAGTTGGTCGTAACTGAGTTCTATCAAAATGTCCCCTGTTTTAAATTTCTAGGGCGCAAAATGACCGTGGATTTGGTCGGTGAAAAAATCGATCAATCGACAGCTTTAAATATTATTGCTCATTTTAAGCAAAAAGATTATCTACCGATGAGTTTATTGGGTATTGAGCAATCCAATCATAAAAAACCACATTATGTGTTGTTAAGTGAAGGGAGTTCGGAAGCTATTGCAGATGTATCCGTTTTGGATCAATTATTAAAAAAGAATTTTCATTATGAGTTGGCAAGGAATTTAGGTCAGCTTGATGAACCGGGTGTGATACATGTCGAAAATGCTTGGGATTATTATAAAAATTTAGCCATGCATAATGGAATGATTGAAGGAAATATCAAGCCTGAACCGCTGAAGAGAATAAAAATCATGGTGGATGAATATGGATATTGGAAATAAATATTTCCAGTCGGACAAAAATGATCAGCTCATGATCCGTGATGCAAATTTCCAGGATAACGCTCAGTTGTTAAAGCTGGTTGCAGAAACGATGCCGAGTAATGGCATGACTTTGTCATTTGAGCGAGGAAATGATTATTTCAAAGCAGCATATGTTCAGTATCATCAGCCCGATATTAAAGTTGTGGTTAAAAAAGACCAACCTGATGTGATTATTGGCATGATGAATATTGGCTTTAAAAATTGCTATATCAATGCGCAGACGAATAAAATTCGTTATGTGTCTGATCTGCGCATTGATCCAGCTTTTCGAGGTCGAAAAGTGATTGAAGTCCTCATGGATTATTTGTATAGCCAAATTCCTGTAGATGATTTTTTACAAAGTGTTGTGTTAGAAGATAATCACAAAGCAAAGCATATGTTGCACCGAAGTCGTCCTCATTTTCCAGAACCTTATATTTTGGATCAAATGACGACTTTTAATATTTCTAAGGTACCGAGTTTAAGTCAATTTAAACAATTTTCAATGCATGAACTTACGGAAGATTTGATTCATATCGCAAACCAGTTTGTCGCTGATATGCGAGAGTTTTTTAACTTTTTACCTGTGTATAATTTTAATGATTTAAATCGGGGAGACCATCCACTTTGGCAAGGTTTGCGATTAAAAGACTTTAAATTGGTTTTTGATTTAAATCAGCAAGTGGTTGGTATTATGGGACTTTGGAATCAAAAACAGCTCAAACAAACCAAGGTCGTTGAATATTCTACAACGCTTCACTATTTAAGACCTTTTTATAATGTCTATGCATCGATGACTCATCAGATGAAATTACCTAAAGTAGGGGATTGTTTCGATTATTTAATGGCGCATAGCGTATTAAGTCATCCTAAGCGTTTGGACGTGTTCGCATATCAACTGTATCAATTGAATAGTGAAACCCAGAAAAAAGGGAAATCATCCTTTTGTATAACGCTGAGTCAGGATGATCCCCGCTATAGTGCTGCTCAAAAAACACGCTCTCATAAAATGCATGCGATTCATGCTTTACATAGTTTCAAAAATACACCGATGGGTGAATTTGACCGCTCTAAAATATCTTATTTTGAAGTTGGGCGTCTTTAATACGCTATAAATGATGTTGAAGAAAAAAAGAGGGAAAAGTAGCTTATCGGAATATTAAAGAATCACTTGCAACTTTTATTAGAAAAACTATATTAAAAAGAATATAAAAATAAAATGGATGTTGAATATGGATCAGCATAATGGTGTCTTTTCGAAGAAAATAATTCTATTGACGACTCTAATTTCTACAATCCCCCTAATTTCATATGCTCAAATTATTGATGATCATGTCCTTTCCGAGCAAAGTGCAGGGGATCATAAAGTCAGTCCTGAAATGATGAGTTTGGTTCAGCATGATGCACATATTCCATTAGAGCAACAATTAAATAAACATCAACATTTAGCCAAAGAGCAGGCAGATCAAATGAGTAAGGAAAATCTTGAATCTACAGCCGCATCTGACTATGAAATAAAGAAAAAAACGGATAATAGTCAACTTTTAAACAATGAACGAAAAGTCTATATTCCATATGATTCATTAAACACGGAAAATATCGTTTATGAGAGTAGTCTAAGATTCAATAGTGATGGGAATGTCAAAGGTTCGGGGACAGCCACAGTAAAATCGAATAAATATTAATTTTTACAATTTGAGTGTATAAAAAGAGTTTGAAGAAGAATCTTCAAACTCTTTTTATTTTTATGACATTAAATTTAAACGACTGTTAAAGCACATTAAGAAGGTAAGTGCTGAATTTTCCATGAACGGTGAATCCTCGTATTTCGTTTGAAGTCGAGGCCAATGGTTTCATTGGTCAGTTCTTCAATGTCATAGAACGCTTTAATTTCATCATCTAACTCAAAACCACGATAGTTATTTGAGAAGTAAAGCGTACCACCTGTCGTTAAGCGGTTCATCGCACGTTTCAAGAGTGAAAGGTGGTCACGTTGAATATCGAAAGTTCCGTGGAATTTCTTCGAATTTGAGAAGGTTGGTGGATCAATAAAGATTAAGTCATATTGTTCATGACCTTCTTTCAACCACTCAAAACAATCACTCGCGAAGAACTGGTGTTGTTCATCTGCATGATCAACCGTTAGACCGTTCAATACAAAGTTTTCTTTAGACCAATTTAAATAGGTATTGGAAAGATCGACACTGGTTGTACTCGCAGCACCATTCAAAGCAGCATGTAAGCTTGCAGTAGAGGTGTAGCTATAAAGGTTAAGGAAGTGTTTACCTTTTGCTTCAGCAGCAATACGCAGACGCATTTGACGGTGATCTAAGAACAAACCAGTATCAAGATAATCGGTTAAGTTCACCAAGATTTTCGCTTTGCCTTCCTGCACGATAAAACGCTTAGACGCCGTACTTTGTTTGGTGTACTGTGTTTTACCTTCTTGACGAGCACGTGTTTTGATGAAGATCGCATCACGACCCAAACCGGTTACTGCACGAATTGAAGCCAGTGCTAAGTTAAAACGTTTTTTCGCTTTTTCAGGATCAATGATTTTTGGCGGTGCATATTCTTGAACGTGCAAACGATCACCATATAAATCTACTGCAACGTTAAAGTCAGGTAGATCGGCATCATAAATACGTAAGCAATAAATATTTTCTTTCACTGCCCATTTCTTTAAGTTTTGCATGTTCTTTTGCAAACGGTTGGTAAAATCTTCAGCACCCTCGATTTTTTCGAATTGCTGAGGCTGCCACGTTTCTAAAAATGGTTTTGAAACAGTTGCTGGTTTAATTAAACCTGAACGGATATAAATCGGCAATTTACCATTCATTAAACGCAATGTTTGTGGTTCTTGAATCGCCAATACGTCTGCTTGTTCGATTTGAGCTGCAATAATTGCAGTCATTTGATTTGGGAAATGCTTTTGTAAAAGTGCAGATAAGCCCAAGTAGAATGAACGGCTTGAACCACGATCACCTAGACGCTCACCGTAAGGAGGGTTGGTCACGATAAATGACGTTTTGCCTTCCGTTTGGAAATCGGGCCAATCAGCTAAAGTACGTTCTTCAATTTGGATTTGGTCCAGCAATGATTCAAAACCAGCTGCACGAATATTTTGTTTGGTTGCTTTAACCGCTTCCCAATCTGCATCGAAAGCATAAAATTTTGGTAGTGGCTTTTCTAAAGCAATTTTATGACGTTCAGCGGCTTCACCTTTAATCGACATCCATAGTTCATGGTTATGACCATTCCAACCATTAAAGCCGAAACGACGAACTAAGCCAGGTGCACGATCAGTCAGCATCATGAGTGCTTCAATAATAAATGTCCCTGAACCACACATTGGGTCAAGGAAAATATCTGGGTTTTGTTCGTGAAGTTTTGCACGACGTAGAATCGCTGCCGCCAAGTTTTCTTTGATCGGTGCATCTGTCATGTATAAGCGGTAACCACGTTTATGTAGAGAGTCACCTGATAAATCTAGGCAGAACGTATGTTCTGTCTTACCTGCAAGCACATAAAGTGTGATTTCTGGTTGCTTAATATCAATACTTGGACGCTTACCCACAGCTTCCATGAATGAGTCGACCACACCATCTTTCACGCGTAACGTTGCGAACTGGCTGTTAACTTTGATTTCACGTTCGATATGGAGACGGACAGCAAAGGTCGATTGTGGTGCAAAAATAAGCGACCAATCGAAGCTGTTTGCACCTTCATAAAGCTCTTCTGCCACATCGCGGGCATCATGGCTAAATTCAATTTCATGTGTATGAATTGGGGTGAGTACACGTGAAGCTAAACGCGACCACATACATACGCGGTATGCATCTTCAAGTGTACCTTTAAAGACTAGACGTCCTGGAAGTCGTTCAATGTTTTGAACCCCTAAACCCTCAATTTCTTCTTGAAGTAAGGTTTCTAGCCCATCTGCACAGGTGACCCAATATGTAGAAAGACGTGGTTTCGAATTCATGAACATTTTCCAAAGACAATTTTAGCAATCGCGTATTTTAACGTATTTTAACGATCAAAGCTTTTGAAATTAGAACAAAGCGACCCTTTAAGTATCATTATTTATTCTTCATTCAATTTTTGATGCTAAATGTTACGAATATTTTGGAAATAGATTGGTTTTTTTATTTAATAAAAACAATAGGATAAGATTAATATATGATGAAATAGGACGATCCAACAATAAAGGATAAATTTTATACAGCCATACTTTTATATGTTTTATATGCGCGATTAAGTCGTGTGATTGATGGTATTTATTTTTAACAGAGAATAATGACCTATATTGGAGGTGTGATGAGTTTTGCCTTAGCAATGTATGATGCTGAGTTACATCGCTTTCACATTGTTATATCCTTAAAAAACTACAATAGGTCATTATGTAAGAAAAATGATGATTAAAAGATATAACAATATTCAAGGCTATAATGATGTTCAGTTTAATTTTTTCAATGTTTACTTTTTCTTTATCCATGTCGATATCGCCTGGACCTGTAAATATTACGATTCTCAGCAGTAGTATGAATTATGGTCTAAAGCAGACTTTTGCATTTATTTCAGGTGCGACGATTGGCTTTACTGCATTATTGGCAGCTGTCTGTTTTGGTTTATACCAAGTCATTGCAATTTATCCAATCTTACTCAATATCATTACTGTGCTTGGTACGGCTTTATTGGTGTGGATGGGATGGAATATCTCAAGAGCCCAAGGCGAATCAATTCAGACGGATCAGCTTGCATTACCCAAAGCCCCAACATTTATGCAAGGTGCGTTGTTGCAATGGTTGAACCCTAAAGCATGGATAGCAGCAGTCTCAGGGACAGCGTTATTTTCTGCATCGCATAATGCATTTTATTTAGTTTTGTTTATTCTCATTTACTTTGTGGTTTGTTATTTATCTTTATTGATTTGGGGATATGCAGGTCAAAAGCTTGCGGTATTTTTAAACCAAGGTTCTCGTATGAGACTGTTTAACATGGCTATGGGCGTGCTGTTAATGTTTATTGCATTACAAATGAGTTGGTCACATTTTTATGTTTAGCTAATATGCTTGATTAATCGGTTTGCATCATTGCTGTTGAGTTACGATTAAATAGCTTCCTAAACTTTAATAAAAACATCAATAGTTTTGTGTTGAGACTAAATGGTGAGGTTTGTTTAATCTAAGGTGTAGAAGGAATGAATCTGGGTAAGTTAGGACGGCATAGTCTTGATTATTATGATCGTGTTGAGTCTAAGCCTACGGAGTGGATTGTTCGTGATGATGATAAATTTCAAATTAATATCCAAACACGAGCATGGAAAAATGGTAAAAGAAAGACCGTAATCGAGTGGGTACTGATAGATCCTGATGCGAAGGTTCTTTGGCGATAGTCTATTGGCTCTGATCATAGCCAATAGTTTGCAAATCAATTACTAAAATTTGTTCAATTTAAATGATTGAAAATCAATAAAAAGTATAATTAATAGTGATTTTACTGTGATTGATATAGCATCAATCAATGAGGTTGAAGACTGCCAATTCACAGCAATGTCTGTATAATACGTTGACTTAACGTATAAGGAATCTCTCATGCACTTGGCGTCGTTACATACCCCGAGTCAGATTCAGCTGAACCAAGATGGACATTTAAAACATTTCCTCACCATCGAAGGTCTCTCCAAAGAAACGCTTACAAAAATATTAGATACAGCGAATTCTTTTTTTAATGAACAAAACCAACTAATCACCACGCCGTTGCTTGAAGGGCGTACTGTGATGAATCTTTTCTTTGAAAATTCTACACGTACTCGTACCACCTTTGAAGCTGCTGCAAAGCGTCTATCTGCCAATGTCTTAAATATTGACATTGCACGTTCAAGCACATCAAAAGGTGAAACGCTCAGAGATACGCTGTGGAACCTTGAAGCGATGGCAGCGGATATTTTCGTAGTGCGTCATTCATCTTCTGGTGCGGCACATTTTATTGCCCAAACGGTTTGCCCAAACGTTGCCATCATCAATGCAGGGGATGGTCGTCATGCACATCCGACGCAAGCGATGCTTGATATGCTGACCATCCGCCGTGAGACCAAAAAGAACTTCGAAGATATTAGCATTGCCATTATTGGCGATATTAAACACTCTCGTGTCGCTCGTTCTGATGTGGCAGCGCTTCAAACTTTAGGCTGTAAAGATATTCGCGTGATTGCACCGAATACTCTATTGCCGTTTGGTTTTGAAGAATATGGAGAAGGTGTTCGTCTATTTAATGACATGGAAGCAGGGATTAAAGACTGTGATGTGATCATTACCTTACGTATTCAAAATGAACGTATTGATTCACCTGCTTTAGCTTCTCAAGCTGAATTCTACAAAATGTACGGCCTAAATAAAGAACGTTTAGCCATGGCAAAACCAGACTGCATCGTGATGCATCCGGGTCCAATGAACCGCGGTGTTGAAATTGACTCGAGTATTGCTGATGGCCCGCAAGCGGTGATTTTGAATCAAGTGACTAATGGGATCGCGGTACGTATGGCGGTACTTGCATTGTCGATGCAAGGTCAGTTACAGGAACAGGGTTTATCAGAAAACGGTTTAATCGAAGCGATTACGGTTTAAGGAATCAGTCATGACTATTGTAAAAATTGAAAATGTCCGTGTCTTAGACCCGATCAAAAAAACAGATCAAGTTGAAACTGTTTATATTGAAAATGGCAAATTGGTTGCTGAGTCGCAAAATGTAACTGAAACGATCGATGGGCAAGGTAAATGGCTAATGCCGACCATGGTTGACCTATGTGCACGTTTACGTGAACCAGGTCAACAACAACATGGTACGCTGAAATCTGAAGGTCGTGCTGCACGTGAAAATGGAATTTTGCATGTGTTCACACCACCTGATTCACAGCCGATTGTGCAAGACAATGGTGCGCTGATTCATGGCTTGGTCGAAAAAGCGATGTTGGATGGCGGTATCTACCTTGAAGTCATTGGTGCACAAACGCAGGGCTTAAAGGGGAATCAACCTGCCAATATGGCTGCACTCAAAAAAGGTGGCTGTACTGCGGTATCCAATGCTTCAGCAGCTTTTGCTGATGATGATGTGGTACTGCGTACCATGGAATATGCTGCTGGTTTGGGTATGACTGTTGTATTTTACGCGGAAGAACCGCAGGTCGCAAAAGATGGTTGTGTGCATCAAGGCTTTATTGCATCTCGTCAAGGCCTACCGATGATTCCAGCATTGGCTGAGACCATTGCGATTGCTAAATATCTATTGATGATTGAAGCAACAGGCGTACGTGCACATTTCGGACTATTGTCATGTGGCGCATCGGTTGAGCTGATCAAAATTGCCAAAGATAAAGGCTTGAATGTGACTTGTGACGTAGCAATGCATCAATTGCATTTAACTGAACAACTCATCGATGGTTTTAATTCATTGGCTCATGTTCGTCCACCGTTGCGTTCCGAAAGTGATAAACAACTGTTACGTCAAGGTCTAAAAGAGGGTGTGATCGATACGATTTGTACCCATCATGAACCTTTAAGTAGCTCAGCAAAATTAGCACCATTTGCAGAAACTTTACCCGGGATGACCGCATTTGATACGTATGTGCCATTTGGTATTCAACTGATTAACGAAGGTTTGTTTGAGCCTTTGGAATGGGTTGAAAAAGTAACAGTTGCGGCGGCAAGAGTAGCCAACATGTTAGAGCGTTGGAAAGCCGAATCTGGTTGGGTGCTGATTGATCCAAAAGTTGAATGGGTTGTTACAAAGGACACGATCTTGTCTCAAGGGAAGAACACACCATTATTGGGGCAGACACTGGTTGGAAAAACTGAACAAGTTTTTGTTGTTTAATTTCTAAATTTTTGAAAGGTTGATTTGAAAATTTTAATTTCAAAATATGCATAATTTAAAGTCAGCTTCGGCTGGCTTTTTTATGACATGCTTAAAACAATCATGATTTTGTTAAATGAAGTTGTGATCAAATAAAATACATAATTATAATAAATATTATGCACAATAAAGATTAGTATTCTGAAGTATAACTTTAAAATAAGATGAATAAGGAGCGAGAAATGGATTTAATTCAATTACTCAAAGATCGAATTGTCCCTATTGTGTTAAATCAAGATAATAACCAACAGGATCCTAGTTTATATCAAGAAAAAAGCACGGCTGTCGCAACATTTATTCCAATATTATTATCCATATTTAAAGCCAAACCTGAATTGATTAATACGCTTCAAAATAGTTTGAATCCTCGTCTTTCGGATATTTTTGGACATGATCAACTCACTAAAAATCATTTTGTAGAAGCATTTAATCAGAGCTCATCATCTGCTGAAACAGAGTCATTATTGAATCAAACCATTGCGCCAACATTGGGAGCAGTGTCTGATTTAGCAGGAAGTTCAGATCAAAATGCGATTTTGCACTATCTAGATCAAAACTTAGATTCGATTAGATCTTCTTTACCACTCTGGGCAACATCTCTACTTGGAGGGTTTGGGATTGGTTCTTTGGCGCATTCTACACCTCACACAACAGCCACACCGCATGTTGCATCGCATGAGGCACCCAATTATGTGTCTAATTCAACGCCAACATCTGCTCACCCGCCAGAGAAAGAAAAATCAAGTTGGCTATTACCATTAATCGCTCTGATTATTTTAGGTTTACTGGTTAGTCTATTTTTACGCTATTGCAATAATAAAGATCAAACAGCAGCAGATAATGATCAATCTACGATGATCAATTCAAATGCACAGCCAGCATTTTTCCAATTAAACACAAATGCAGCGGGTGAGTTAGTGACTTGCCAAGCCAGAATTGGTAATCCTACTTTTGTGGAAAATATTCAAAAAGAAGTGAAGCAACTGTTTAATCATCCGATGGGTTGTGGTATTGATTCGAGCCAGCAGTATCATGCTGAATTGATTGATCAAAATGCATTATCGAGTGTGATTAAACTACTCAAAGGTGCTCCAAATACAACGCTGACTTGGACAGGGAATGAGATTGCACTCCAAGGCTCAGATCCAAGTTCAATCCAAAGTCTGGCAGATCAAATTAAAGCCATCACACCAAATTTAACAGTTAAAACACAGCAAGGGATTGATGTCAGTCAAGCGGTCAACACCAGTATCAGTGATGCAGAAAAAGCTTTAGCAAGTCTAAACCCAGATCAAATTAAACCCTTAGATATCGCAACGGCATTGAATTTGCAAATTATTAACTTTGCAACGGGCTCTAATGACATTCCTGACGCCAATAAATCTGTATTAGATCAAGCAGCTGCCTTAATCAATCGTGTTCCAAATGTAGAACTTACCGTTAAAGGTTTTACAGACGCAACAGGTGATGCCAATCAGAATAAAGCATTGTCTAAAGCACGTGCGCAATCTGTCGTTGATTATTTGGTGTCAAAAGGCGTTGATCCGAGCAAATTGAATGCGATTGGATACGGCCAAGAAAATCCGATTGCGGATAATGCGACGGATGAAGGTAAGTTTAAAAACCGCCGTATCGAATTTGAAGTAACCAATACTGAAACAGGTGTACAACGTGAAGTCACGGGTGAAAGTGTAGAAGTTAAAAATTAAGAAAGATTTTCAATACAAAAATAAAAACCTCATTCGTGAGGTTTTTATCGTAATTGAACTGATTATTTGATTTAATGTGCGGAAAATAATGAGAATTAGGTCTCAAAATGAATACAATAATGATCAATAAAAAAATGATGCTTAGCCTTTTGATTGGCTCAATGGCTTTGGTTGGCTGTGATAAATTCAAACCTAAGCAGCAAGAGAGTGCTCAATCACAAAGTACAGAATTTAGTTGTACAGAACAAAGTCATATTCAAGGTTTACAAGAACATTTAAAACAAGAATATCTTAAGGAAATCGAAAAACGCTTGAGAAGTACTCATCATTATGAAGCAGATCAGAGCTTACTCAAAACAATCAATGATGGCTTAAAGTTTGAGCTTAAGAGTATCAGAACCATCACACAAGATAAATCCAATACTTCTGCGTTAGAGTGTGAAGCTCAACTCAATGTAAAATTTCCAAAAGGGCTACAAGTACGTGCTGAAAATGCTTTTCTTGAGCAACGTAAATCTTGTGATGAGTGTGATTACGAGCTACTTAAAGATGAATTGGAAGCAGGTGAATTTCCTCTCGTACTTCAAAGTGATTCATTAAAAGGTAATATTCAATACGATGTTCTTAAGACCGATAAAGAAGGCATAAATCTCAGTATTAATGCTCAAAATGAAGTCATCAATGCAGTGGTTCGTGTTACTCAACTGGCTGTGCAGTATGAAGCTTATATTAAAGAGAATGCAGAATTAGCACAGTCTTCGGAGCGTTATGATCAACAACGTACTGAACAAATGGCACTTGCACAAAAAGCGATGGATATTCGAAAGAAAGAAATTGAACAGGACAAACAAAAAGTAGTTGAACGCTTAAATATGACTTGGGATCGTTTTAGTGATGAGCAAAAAACACAATTAAAACAAGATCAAGCAGATTGGTTTGAAAAGCGTGATGTGGATTGTAAAGTTCTGGCACAAAAACCTGTCTATGACATGAAAGAGAGCGATTTGGAAACATATCAAAAGCATCATCAATATTGGGATGAAGCGATGCGAGAAACCAATCAACAGATGCAATATGACCAATGTTTCAATCAAAGAACCAATGAACGTATTGTTTATTTAAATAACGTTTTTAATTGATCTATGATGATTTAAAATTATGTGTACAGTGAAAGGACGGTTTACCGTCCTTTTTCTTTAAGTTTTGAATATAGTTTTGAATATAGTTTTGGAATCAGTTTAAGATCAGTTTCATTACATGATTTAGTTCAGCTAAGGGATAAGGTCATATGCGCATTAGTTTAATCGGGGCAGGGCGAGTTGCAACGCATTTGGCAAAGGTATTGTCGAGACAACATCAAATCGTGAATATTTTTAGCCGGAATTTAGACAAAGCAAAAGCACTGGCACAACAGGTCAATGCTCAAGCTTGTTCAACTTTCGAAACACTGAGTGAGCCAGTTGATCTGATCATTATTGCGGTAAGTGACCAATCCATTGCGGAAGTAATTCATGCTTTAAATGAACATTTTCCAGAGACTTTGATTGTGCAGACTTCGGGCAGTACGCATCTAAAGCTGATGACTCAATATCATGCGCGATCAGGTGTTTTTTATCCCTTGCAAACCTTTAGTTTTGAGAAAGAAATAAATTGGTCTGAAACGCCTTTATTTGTTGAGGCAAGCTTAAAACCGGACTCAGAATTATTAAATACCTTGGCAAGTCAAATCAGTCAGCGTGTTTATCAGTATAGTTCTGAGCAACGACTCAGTTTGCATTTGGCTGCGGTGTTTGCTTGTAATTTTAGTAATTATTGCTATGACATGGCGAAGCAAGTGGTCGATGCTCAGCAGGTGGATTTTAATTTGCTTTATCCTTTAATTTTAGAAACAGCCAATAAAGCAACCCAACATGATCCAAGGGCTGTACAGACGGGACCTGCAATGCGGGGTGATCACAATATTTTGAATAAGCATCAACAAATGTTAGTGGATACAGGGCGTGAGGATTTACAGCACATCTATCAGTTGATGAGTGAGCAGATTTTGAAAAGACAACCATCATAAAAAAGAGCTTCAATCGAAGCCCTTTTTTTATATGACAATGAATCAGTTGTGATTAATTAATTTTCTTGAAATAAAAATCGTTGATCTTGTGACCTTCTTCTAGACCACGACGTTCAAATTTAGTCTGAGGACGCCAGTCAGGGCGTGGGTAGCTATTGCCTTTACCGGCCAAGTTTTCAAGATTTGGACGATTATCTAAGACATCTAACATCCACTCTGCATATGGTTCCCAATCTGTCGCCGAATGGAATGTGCCACCCATTTCTAGTTTTTGCTCAACCAATGGCATGCGATCATGTGAAACAAAACGACGTTTAAAATGACGCTTCTTCTGCCATGGATCAGGGAAATACAGCTGAATCGCATTGATGCTGTTATCAGGCATTTCACGTAGCACTTGAATCGCATCTGCATCAAGTAAACGTAAGTTGCTTAAACCTGCCATGCCTGCTTCATAGACGCACTGCGCGATACCCGGTACGTGTACTTCGATTCCTACGAAGTTACGTTCAGGGTTTGCTTTCGCCATCAATACCAGTGAACGACCCATGCCGAAACCAATTTCCACTGTGAGCGGTCGTTCAGGATGCTCAAAATGCTGACGTAAATCGCCAACAGGGTATTCCAGAATTAGGTGAGCATATTGTTCAAGTGCAGTACGTTGAGACGTATTTAGCGGTGAAGAACGACGCATAAATGTCACAATTTCGCGATGCTCATTCAAGTTGTCCAATTCTACAACTTGTGGGTCTAATTGATCGTTCGACATAACCTAGGCAAAAGAGAAAAATGAATGCGGTATTTTAAGTGCTCAGGATATCAAGTCAAATTTTTTCAGCGAATTCATCTTATTTTTATGTTTTGAATGCCAATAAATGGTTTTAAGGTAATTTTAATTTGTTGGCATTGAAGAAATCAGAATTGTTTTAATGTGTAATTTAATGCGATCAGTCATATTTTGATCATGAAATTGTCATGTGGGATGGATAATTTAAGCTCAATAATGAATATTCAGAATTAAAAAATGAAATTAAATAAACTTCAAAAATCTAACTCAACATCGAATTATTTAAAGCTCAAAAGCGTCAGTCTTTGCATCGCATTGATAGGTGGAAGCACGATCTTCACGACTTCACAAGCAGCGCTTTTATTCAGCCAATATATTGATGGTAATGACAATAAAAAAGGTTTAGAAATCTATAATCCAGATTCGAATACGGTAAATTTGGCAGAGTATGAAATTCGTCAGTTTGCCAATAAAAGCACTTCACCTAATCTTACGATCAAGCTATCAGGACAGTTACCCACTCAAGCAAAATATTTGGTGGGGCATAATAATCTCAAAACAGCATTAGGCGATGCAGTTCATCAAGTCGCGAATTTAGCATTTAATGGAGATGATGCCTTAGTGCTTTATCATAAAGGTAAAGCGATTGATCGTTTTGGTCGTGTTGGCGAGCAACCTCCGACCGGTTGGGCAGATATTTCTAAAGGGAATAGTTTTCAACGCAAAAATTTAAAAAATGATGTTGAAAGTATAGATCCTGAATCCATTTTTGATCTGAATAACAGCTGGATCAAATGGTCAAACCGCAATGCATTTGAGCAGTATTTGACGTCAACTGCTCAACCTCAACCATCACTAGGGTCAATTCAATGTAGCGCACCGACTACAGCGATTGCTGATTTACAATCTGCTGAGACAAATAAGTCCTATACCGTGAAAGGCGTGATCACCGCAGATTATCGTTATGACAATGGATTTTCAGGGTTTTATTTGCAAACTAAAGATAGCCAAGCAAAGGCAAATGTGAGCAATGCAATCTTTGTTTATGCACCGAAGGCTAGTGCAATTCAGGGGGGAGATGTTGGTGATGAAGTGATTTTGCAAGGTCAACTCAGTACATATGAAAATCAACTTCAGATTGACAAATTGAGCAGTCAAATCAGCACTTGTGATCGTAATGCATTAAGTGCTGTCAGCGCGACACCATTGCAATTACCATTTCAGAGCATCAATGGTAGCACTGGGCATTCAGCTAAACGCTATCAAGGCATGTGGGTGAGATTACCCCAGCAGTTAACCGTCAGTGAAAATTATAACTATGGTCGCTATGGACAGTTGTCTTTAAGTCTTGGGCGCTTATATATTCCAACCAATTTATTTCCTGCAAAATCTGCTGAAGCAAAATCATTAGCACAACAGAACCAACTTTCAAAAATTGAACTGGATGATGGTTATAACCAGCAAAATCGAACACCTTGGCTTCCTTTGGGTTTTAATGCAACCAATACCCTACGTGCAGGGTATCAGATCAAAAATGTAGAAGGGATTTTAGAATATCGATATGGCGCTTGGCGGATTCAACCAATGGCTCATAATAAGCACCCCGAAATTATCGTGAATGAAAACCCTAGAAAACCTATAATTGCTAAAGATTCTAAGCAAACGCGTGTTGCTGCATTTAATGTGCTTAATTATGACAATGCTTCATTGAACGGTTTGAAATCTGAACGTGGTGCAAATTCAGTATCTGAATTTAACCGACAACACGCAAAAATTATCAGTGCCATCAAAGCAATAGATGCTGATGTTTATGGTTTGATGGAGATTGCAAATAATGGCTATGATGAAAAAAGTGCAATCGCTTACCTGACTCGTGCTTTAGGGGTGGACTGGAAATATGTGGTACCTCCAAAAGTTGATCGCTTAGGAAGTGATGCGATTGTTGTTGCGATTATTTATAACAGTAAGCGCGTTAAACCTGTAAATGATGCAGTGATTTATGATGATTTAACCGAAAAAAATCGTGTAACTTTAGCCCAAACATTCCAACCGATTGCTGGCGGTAAAACATTTACCGTGGTTCCTAATCATTTAAAGTCTAAGGGTAGTTGTCCAGATTCACTCACTTCACTAGATGCAGATCAGGGAGATGGACAAGGCTGTTGGAATGCAACACGTCTGACGGCTGTACAAAAGCTGATTCAATGGATTGCCAAAAATCCAACGCAGGTTAAACAGCCAAATTACTTATTGGTGGGTGATTTGAATAGCTATGCAAAAGAAGATCCAATCTTAGCTTTTGAACAAGCTAACTATAAAATATTGTTAAATGATGAAAAGATAGGTCAAGGTCAATCTGCATATAGTTATGTATTCGGTGTAGCGAGTAATACCGAAGGTTATGGTGGTGCAGGCAATCTAGACCATGCGATTGCGGATGCAACGTTGTATCCATTGGTGAAAAGAAGCTTTGCTTGGCATATCAATGCAGATGAACCGACTGCGCTTGATTATAATGAAGAATTTAAAACACCTGAACAGATTGCTGGGTTTTATGCAGATGATGCTTATCGTTCTTCAGATCATGATCCAGTTATTGTCGATTTAGAGTTGAATGATCAAAGTACTGCTTTGCCAGAGAGTAGTTCGAATAAATCAGGGGGAGGCTCGACCACGCTGATGAGTCTCGTAGGTTTATTGGGATTATTGATTACCCGTAGAAAATGGTTAAAAGCATAAGCTTTTTTTTGATGTCTACTATAGATGTCCACTATAAAAGCCTGAAGTGACTCAGGCTTTTTATTTTCAAACTTAAACACAGGCTTAATCACAAACTCGATCAATGAGTGTTGAGCTGGCTTGATTCAATCCAATCACTTCAACATGAATGTTTTTAGACTCAAACTTTGAGACAATATTAGCGAGCATGTTCACAGAAGTAATATCCCAAATATGCGCATGGGTTAAATCAATCTCAATAGCTGGAATGGATTCATCGAAATCAAAAAACTGATAAAACTTTTCCGAACTACTAAAGAAGATTTGACCCTTCACCACATAGATACGTTTATTTCCCTCTAGCTCAGATTGAACTTTCACCTCACTTTCCAGTTTATTCACCAAAAAAAGCGCTGAAAGCATTACACCAACCAAGACACCCAGTGCCAAATTATGGGTTGCAAGTACAATCGCAACCACGCTGAGCATCACGATGTTACTTTGCTTTGGATGTTTGCTGAAATTTTTGACTGAATCCCAATTGAAAGTCGTTAAAGCCACCATCACCATAATTGCAACTAAAGCCGCCATGGGGATATAAGCCAACCAATCTTTAAAAAACACCACAAGGCAGAGTAAGAAAACCCCAGCCACTAATGTTGAAAGTCGTGTGCGCGCACCTGATGAAACATTGATAATTGATTGACCAATCATGGCACAGCCTGCCATTCCACCCATGAATCCACTGACGATATTGGCAACACCTTGACCACGGCATTCTTGATGACGATCGCCCTCAGTTTGAGTGACTTCATTGATCACAGTCGTCGTCATCATGGTTTCAAGCAGACCGACTGTTGCCAGCGTCATGGCATAGGGCAGAATAATCAGCAATGTGTCTAAATTAAATGGAATATTAGGAATCAAGAAAATCGGTAAAGTGCCTGGGAGCTGTCCAAGATCACTTACTGTTCTCATATCTGAACCAAGCAAAAGCGCCAGTAAACTCAATACAATAATGCAGACCAAAGGAGATGGAATCGCTTTACCCATTTTGGGGAGATAAGGAAATAAGTAAATGACCGCAAGACCTAAAGCTAAAAATAGATAGCCTGATAAATCCATTCTAGAAATCTCAGGGAGTTGAGCGACAAAAATTAAAATAGCTAAGGCATTTAAAAATCCATAGACCACGGATTGAGAAACAAAGCGCATTAACTTAGCCACTTTGAAATAACCTGCAATCATTTGGATAATACCTGTCAGCACAGTGGCAGCTAAAAGATATTGCAAACCATGTTCTTTAACTAAAGTGATCATGAGTAAAGCCATCGCACCCGTTGCAGCCGAGATCATGGCTGTACGGCCACCAAAAAAAGAGATGGTGACGGCAATACAAAATGATGCGTATAGACCAACTTGAGGATCAACGCCTGCAATCGCAGAAAAGGCAATAGACTCAGGGATCAATGCTAATCCAACGACCAGACCAGCAAGTACATCAGTGCGAATATTAGAAAACCATTCATCTTTTTTCAGGCTGATCACGCAAATTGTCCAAGAGCTTAAAATTTGGGGTATGGTAAGTTATTTGTAAATGAAAAGCATAAAAATGAGTTGGACGAGTATAGGTTTTAATGAATATTCAAGTTTCAGATTGATTTTTTACGCTTGCTTGCAAATTTAAAAGCACTTCAGCTTGAAAAAAAACCAGAAGCGATTTAAAACTAATAGAAGTAAAAAACTAAGTTAAAAGACAAGGAAAATATATGAAGTTGTATTATTCGCCAGGTGCTTGTTCACTTGCTGCTCACATCATTTTAAATGAAATAAATGTTGATTTTGACTTAGTAAAAGTAGATATAAAAAACCATCAAACTGAAAAAGGGGACGATTACTATCAAATTAACCCGAAAGGTTACGTGCCTGCTTTAGAAATCAATCCGGGTCTAATTTTGACTGAGAACGTCGCAATTTTACCTTTCTTAGCTCAGCATGATCCTAAGCAAGATTTGATCCCACCTTCAGGGTTGGGACGTGCCAAAGTGCTTGAATGGTTGGGATACTTGAACTCTGAATTGCATGATGCCTATGCCGTATTTTTTGGTGTACCACTTTCTGACGAGGCAAAACAGAAAGCTTATGCAGAGATTGATCGTCTTTTGACATTTATCGATAAATCAATTGGTGATTCAGATAATGATTATTTAGTCGATGATAATTTTGGGCCAGCAGATGCATATCTCTTTGTACTCACCAACTGGTCAAAGGGCATTAAACATGATTTAACGCCGTACAATAATATCAATGCCATTCGTGACAAAGTTGCTGCGCGTCAGTCTGTCCAAATTGCGATGCGTGACGAAGGTTTGATTGCCTAATTTAAATATTGTTAATCTTTAAAATTAAACAGCTTCATCAGGAAGCTGTTTTTTATTGATGAAAGCTGAACAATTTTTTGGGTGATTTGTACTTAATCCGCTGGATTTTTTTAATATTCAAATTGCGTATAGAAATCATCAAAATTAATGTTCTCTAGCAATAATGGTTTGTTGAATTTAAAACTGTTCCATGTGTTTTTAGCTTGACCATCCTCGAATTGATTGCCGCCATTGCTACGCTTAACCCTTAGTGTAGAAAAATTATAACTACTTGCACTCTGTTCTCCAGAGGCGCGATGAAAGCTATTGTAATCAAAACCTATCAGTTGCATTTTTTGCTTTTGTTATCTGAAGGTATAAGTATGCCTTGGCCATTCCCATCCTCCACATGCCATAAAATAACTAAATTCTATCTTGAGTAAGCCTTTGTTAATTTCAATCCCATTAGTTTGTTTAAATCAAAAAGGATGTCTAGGCATCCTTTTTAATGTGAGCTTGTCATCAATCCAATTATTTTCAATTTAAAATAATTGGATTGATTATTTAAAGAAATATCCCGTTTCAGGTGAGCTTGCATTTGCCATACGTTTACGGGGCATACGACCCGCAAGATACGCTTCACGTCCAGCTTCTACTGCTTTTTTCATGGCTGATGCCATTAATACTGGGTTTTGTGCAGCGGCAATTGCTGTGTTCATCAATACGCCATCACAACCGAGTTCCATTGCAATTGCTGCATCACTGGCAGTTCCAACACCAGCATCAACTAAAATAGGGACTTTGGCATTTTCTTTAATAATCGAGATGGTATGTGGGTTCAAAATTCCAAGCCCAGAACCAATTAAACTGCCTAAAGGCATAATTGCGACACAGCCGATACTTTCCAGTTCTTGTGCCACGATTGGATCATCTGATGTGTAAACCATGACTTCAAAGCCATCTTCCACTAAGGTTCGAGCAGCTTTAACGGTATCCATAATATTTGGATACAGCGTCTTTTCATCGCCTAAAACTTCAAGTTTTACTAAGTTGTGCCCATCAAGTAATTCACGCGCTAACATACAAGTCCGCACTGCTGTATCGGCATCAAAGCAACCCGCCGTATTTGGCAGTAAAGTGTATTTTTCAGGGGTAATAACTGATAATAAATTCGGTTGACTTGGGTCTTGCCCAATATTGACACGTCGGATTGCAAGTGTGACGATCTCAGCACCACTGGCTTGAATTGCTAAATCAGTCTCTTGAAGATCTTTATACTTACCTGTACCGACCAACAGGCGTGATTGAAAAGACCGAGAACCGATAATGAGAGGATGATCCTGCATAACTACTCCGTTTTAGCCGCCACCGACAGCGTGAATAATTTCAATACGATCTGATTCAGCAATCGGAGTCTGCTCCAATTTGCTTTTAGAAATAATCATTTCATTAACTTCAACTGCAAATCGTTTTCCATCAAGTGACAGATGCTGTATCAGTTGTAGTAAGTTTTGACAGTGGGTCTGCTGAACTTCGCCATTTAGATAAATATTCACAGCTTAAATCCTTTTTTAAATTGTGATTTTCAACATTAGAAAATTAAGTGCTTAGGGGGCTGTAGCCTAAGCATTATCGTGCGTACTTAAAGGCATTCCATGCCAAAATTAACCAGCCTGCAATCATCAAAGCACCACCGATAGGTGTAATCATGCCTAAGCTACGTGGGAGTCCTAATGCCATGATGTATAGTGAACCACAGAAAAATAGGATACCGATTTGAATCAGTATAAAACTCGCCTTAATCGGAAGCTGAGGAATCACTTTTGCTAGAATTCCCAGTAGCAACAATCCAAGAGCATGATAGAAAAAGTAATCTGTTGCAGTAGACCACCAAGCGAGCTGTGCATCAGAAGCACGTGCTTTTAAGCCATGTGCACCAAAGGCACCCAACATGACAGCGAGCGCAAGATTTATGGCAGAGATACTAATCCACATAGCGATTTAAGCTCTATAACTTTGCGACTAACATTAGCATAAATTAACCAATACGAATTACGGAAATCACAACATTTTATCGATAAAAAAGGGCATAAAAGCCCTTTTTTAAATATTCTGAATTTCCATCATCTAAAGTTGATGTGCTAAATAAATTTAGTTAGATGACATTGCAACTTTAATCTTATCCATCGCATTTTTTTCTAGCTGACGGATACGCTCGGCTGATACATTGTATTCAGCGGCAAGTTCATGCAATGTCGATTTATCATCATCTAACCAACGACGCTGTAAGATGTTGCGTGAGCGATCATCTAGTTGATCCATAGCAGTGTGTAAAGCAGACGTACTTTGCTGTTCGTAGTCTTCTTCTTCAACTAATCGTGCAGGATCATAGCGGTTATCTTCTAGATAGAGTGCAGGCGATACGTAAGTTGTATTTTCATCGTCATCATCACCTTGGGCATCAAATGCAGCATCATAGGCAGTCAAACGACCTTCCATCTCTAACACTTGCTCAGGTGTCACATTTAAGTCTAAAGCGATTGATTTTGCTTCGTCTAAAGTAAGTTTTTTGCTCGATTTCTTTAGACTACGTAAATTAAAGAACAGTTTACGTTGTGCTTTGGTGGTAGCAATTTTTACAATACGCCAGTTACGAATGACATATTCGTGAATTTCGGCTTTAATCCAATGCACGGCAAATGACACCAAACGCACACCCATATTGGGGTCGAAGCGTTTGACAGCTTTCATTAAGCCTAAATTGCCTTCTTGAATTAAATCGCCTTGTGGTAAACCGTAACCTGCGTAACTACGAGCAATATGCACAACGAAGCGCAGATGCGACATCACCAACATTTTGGCTGCATCTAAATCTTGATCATAAAAATAGCGATCAGCTAACTCTTTTTCTTGTTCAGCTGTCAAAATTGGGATTTGATTCACAGTGCTCATATAAGCACCAAGATTTACCCCAGGCGCAGACAATGACAGGGGCATCAATTGATTGCTGCTGTCAGTCATGTGTTCTCCTTAAATCGGATAATAGTTATAAAACCAATAACAATATCTTAATTCGATTTGCATGTGGTGTTAAAGGGAATTGGGTAGTGAAATGTAAATTAATATTCAACATTGCCACACAATCAGTTTAATTGAAAACAATTAAGATTCAATTACGTAATGAAATTCTTGTTCAGAAATTTGCAAAAAATTGCATCTATAGTTATGTATTTCGCAATAACGGCGAATATCTAGCTGACTATTCGGGTCTGATGATTTCAATAAATAACTTTGCGGTGGCGTATGGAGCTTTAATTGCTTTTTTAAAAGTAATAAGGGAAGCGGGCAGGGTTTACCCAAAGCATCGATTTCAATTAAAGCATTCATTTCATTCAATAATATAATATTTACCCTGCTATTTTAACAAAGTGTGCAGCATTACGAATGATATTTTGTGAAATTTCAATAAAAATTAGGGTAGTGATTCTACGGTTAATCTATTTGGGTGATAAATAAACAAATTTTTGTATAATATTTTGAGCAAAAACCTCTATTAATTGTAATAAACACATGATAAGCTCGTTGCGTAATTAAGGAATCGAATAGGGATTTTTCGTCTCTAAGCCTTATTTATGAATGGATGTAACCGGGATTTTGTTAATAGTTTTATAGAATGATTACAAGCTTTGAAATACAAAAATGTTTTAAAATTTGTTTGCTCTGCTGTTTGCAACACCGGGTGGTCCCTTTTCTTACCAACTGAGGATTAACTTATGACAGCTCGCGAACAAGGCGTAGTTAAGTGGTTTAACGACACTAAAGGTTTTGGCTTCATTCAACGCGCTGGCGGTGATGATGTTTTCGTTCATTTCCGTGCTATCCAAGGCGACGGTCACCGTTCACTTCGTGACGGCCAACGCGTAGAATTTAGTGTTGTACAAGGTCAAAAAGGTTTTCAAGCTGAAGAAGTTCAGCCTTTAGACTAATCCTAGTTTTTTTAAATTAGGTTAACGCTCCAATTTTAGGAATTGGGGCGTTTTTTGTTTATAATGAATATAATATTTTTAAATCTGACCGCCGAGCACGTATATATGTCATCTGGTTTCGAAACCCTAAACTTAGAGCCACAACTTAAGCAAGCCATTGATGCTTTAGGGTTTAAAGAAATGACCCCAATTCAAGCCAAAGTATTGCAATATACTTTAGCAGGTCATGATGCAATTGGTCGCGCACAAACGGGTACAGGTAAAACTGCTGCATTTCTTGTCAGTATTATTAATGATTTACTTAAAAATCCAATTCAACATCAACGTTTTCGTGGTGAGCCACGGGCTTTGATTTTGGCACCAACCCGCGAACTTGCGATTCAAATTGAAAATGATGCAAAAGATCTGACTAAGTTTTCTGGCTTAAATGTAGTCACTTTGGTGGGTGGTGTTGATTTTGATAAACAAAAGAAGCAGTTGGACCAAGGCTTTGTCGATATTATTGTCGCGACACCTGGTCGTTTAATTGATTTTACTGAACAAAAAGAAATCTGGTTAGACCAAATTGAATTTTTAGTGATTGATGAAGCGGATCGTCTACTGGATATGGGCTTTATTCCATCAGTTAAACGTATCGTGCGTTATTCTCCACGTAAAGAACAACGTCAAACCTTATTATTTTCTGCAACTTTTAGCTATGACGTGCTTAATTTGGCACAGCAATGGTTGTTTGAGCCTGTCACAGTCGAAATTGAGCCGGATAAGAAAACCAATGCGGATGTTGAACAACGTGTTTATGTGGTTGGAAAGTCAGATAAGTATAAACTTTTGGAAGAAATTCTACGGGATGAACCGATTGAAAAAGTGATGATCTTTGCCAATCGTCGTGATCAGGTTCGTAAGTTATATGACCACTTGAAACGTGATGGCTATAAAGTCGTGATGTTGTCAGGCGAGATTGCTCAAGATAAGCGTATCAAGATGCTTGATCAGTTTAAAAATGGTCAACACAATATCATGATTGCGACAGATGTTGCGGGACGTGGTATTCATGTAGATAACGTATCACATGTGATTAACTTTACCTTACCTGAGCAATCTGATGACTATGTGCACCGCATTGGACGCACAGGACGTGCAGGAAGCAGTGGTGTAAGTATCAGCTTCTTGTCGGAAGATGATGCATTTTATCTTCCTGAAATTGAAAAAGCGATTGGACAAAAAATTCCACTCACACGTTTAGATGGTTATTGCTAATCCTAAAAGACGTCATTGATGAACATTTAAATGTCATTCAATAAAAAAGCCCCTCAACGGGGCTTTTTTATTGAATCAGTATTGATCTTAAATCGTTAATTGGCTTTACAGGTAAAGGTTAATACCGTTTGGTAGTCGGTGTCTTTTTCAATGGTTGTATTTTTTCCAATCACTGAGCCTAAAACACTCGCTGCTGCAGAGACCATTTGTCCTGTTTTTTCATCAAATACACCTTTTAAGGCGCCGTTATATTCTGTTTTTTCATCCACAAGCATAGGGGCATGATTTTTACCACAAGTTTTATTGGCAGCCGTAATGGCATTGTTTTTTGCAATGATTTGGCTTTTACCTAAACCTGAAACCTCATATTGATTATTTGCCTTTTGAATGGCCAATGTTTCAGTGGGGTTTGATGCGCAGGCAGTGAGCAATAGTCCGGCAGTGAGAACTGTTGATGTTGTTAAAAATGCTTTCATTATTTTTCTTCCTAAAGCTTAGATAAATTTCAACGTTTATATTAGCGGTGAGTTAAGGATTGATTTTGAATAGTTTGTATATATTTTGAATTTTAATCAGGTTTTTTGTGAATTTTGATTCTGCTATAGACAAATGCAGCTATAGAGTAAATTTTGAGGTTTGTGATAAGCTAAGCTTCAATACGTAATACATAGATTTGTAGTCAATGTCAGATTCTTTTCTAGATGCAGTACATCAGAATATTCATCAGCGTCAGTCAATTGGACACTTGGTGGAACCTGCACCAAATGCCGCACAACTTGAGATTGCATTTCAGGCGGCATTAACTGCACCAGATCATCATCGATTGAAACCCACACATTTTATAGTGGTGGCAGCTGAGCAAAGAGAGGCATTTGGTGAGATTTTGGTTGAAGCCATGCGCGACTTGGGTGAAATTGATGAGCAACAAGTCGAGCGTGTTCGACATCATCCAATGAGAGCGCCACTGCTTGTTTTGGCGGTGACACGTTTTCAAGATCATCCTAAAGTTCCTGACTTTGAGCAAACCTTAAGTTCAGGCGCTGCTGTACAGAATTTTCTACTTTCGCTTCAAGCTCAAGGCTTTTCAACTATGTGGCGTAGTGGGGCAGTGGTTGAATCAAATTGGTTTAAGCAAAAATTAGGTTTGCAATCAGATGATCTGATTTCAGGGATTATTTATATAGGAACTGCTTTTAAATCAATTCCTGCGCGTTTAGAGATGCCGTTTGAGTCTAATGTATCTTATTGGAAGCCTTAACCAGTATTTAGATGGTATCGACTTAGCTTTGAAATTGAACAGTTAAATTAAAAATTTGGGATAAAAATAATGTCGGAATTAAAATTCACGGATTTGGTTGAACCTGTCGCAGTGGACAGTAAAACAGCGTTGCGCGTTACTGTATTAGGTGGGGGTAGCTTTGGTACAGCGATGGCGAATACTGCTGTACGAAATGGTTGTGATACCAAAATTTGGATTCGTGATGCAGCAATTGCGGCTGAGATTAATGCCACGCATATTAATCAACGTTATTTACCCGATTTTACACTTGAGAAAGGATTGGTTGCCGAGTCTAACTTAGAAAAGGCTGTACGTGATCGAGACATTATTTTGGTTGCCATTCCAAGTCACTCTTTTCGTGATGTATTACGTCAAATTATGCCATTTATAAGTGCGCAAGCTGTTGTCTCTCTCACCAAAGGGGTAGAAGCTAAAACCTTTAGTTTTATGAGTGATATTATTCGTGAAGAGCTACCTGAAGTGCCTTATGGTGTCTTGTCAGGACCGAATCTTGCCAAAGAAATCATGGCAGGAATGCCAGCAGGTACAGTGATTGCCAGTGATTCAGAGCTGGTGCGCTATGCAGTCCAACAAGCTTTACATAGTGCTTTATTCCGTGTCTTTGGTAGTGATGATGTGAATGGGGTCGAGCTAGGTGGCGCACTAAAAAATATCTATGCAGTAGCAATGGGTATGGCTGCTGCTTATAAAGTGGGTGAAAACACCAAGAGCATGATCTTAACGCGTGCCTTGGCAGAAATGAGTCGCTTTGCTGTTAAGTTAGGTGCGAATCCACTGACATTCTTGGGTTTATCCGGCGTTGGTGATTTATTCGCAACCTGTAGTAGTCCGTTAAGTCGTAACTATCAAGTCGGTTTCGCGCTTGGTTCAGGAAAATCTTTGGAGCAAGCAACTCAAGAGTTGGGTCAAACTGCTGAAGGTATTAACACGATTGTTCAGGTCAACAGCCGTGCTAAAGAACTCGATGTCTATATGCCAATTACCACAGCACTTTATGAAGTGATATATGAAGGTGCCCCAGCGATGCATATTGCAGTATCACTGATGAAAAATGGTCATCGTAGTGACGTCGAGTTTGTGCTACCGCATAACAAAGTATGATAGTTTGAATGCTGAATAAAAGACTTTAAACGAAGCAGAATGATATTTTTAGAAAATCGTAGCAATTTATATGGATGCTTCAACACCTTTAATATGGCAATACATCGACTGATCATTTTTAGGTTTAGAGCTTTAGATGTTTAAACACAAATGATCAAAATGATCAAAAAAATGTCATCATGCTTCGTTAAAATAGGATTTTAATTTTAGGGAAAATATATGCAATTAACATTGGTTCGTCATGGAGAGGCATCGCCAGCTACAGATGGTAATGATATTAAACGACCTTTGACGAGACGCGGACATGAGCAGGCGAAGCAAACAGCAATTTTCTTAAAAGATCAGGTGACGCCAGATATTTTTGTGGTGAGTCCTTTAATACGCGCACAAGAAACGCTTTCACATCTGCAAACTATTTTTCCAGAAGTTACAGTTTTGATTTGTGACAAAATCAAGCCCGATGATCATGCCAAAGAAGCGATTGATTGGCTGAGCCAATTGCCTTTCGAAAATATTGTGGTGGTTTGCCATATGAATGTTGTGGCTCATATTGCTGAACAACTAACGCATGAATCATTTAATCCTTATGCGCTTGCAGAAGCACGTATTTATGAGCAAAGTGTTATCGCAAATGGCTTGTCAACACAGCGAAAATCCTTTATTCCTAACATATAAATCAATTTAAAAATTAAACGGTAGAAAATTATAAATGTTGTATCTATGGATGCCTGAGGCCAATGGGGTTTGGCAATGGTCACGTGGTGATAACTGGATGCAGGCATCTAGTCTTGAGCAATTGATTCAAGAGATCAAACCATATCAAGGGGAGGAAGCCGTGGTTTTCTTTCCCAGTCGTGATGTGCAAATTATTCAGCAAAAAATCCCTAAAGCTCAATATAAACAGTTGGGTCATGATGGAATTAAATATTTAATTGAAGAATATGTGATATTCCCGATTGATCAAATGAACGTGATTTCGAGTTTTGAAGCACCCGATCAACTTTCTATTCTTGCGATTGCGAAAAATGCAGTTTTAACCATGCAGCATTCGCTGACACTCATTCCTGTCAAAGTAACAGCGTTATTACCAGACTTTCTGGTATTGCCGATTCCGCAAGACAATGAAACAATCATTGCCAATGTGCAACAACAATTACTGGTGCGTGAAAGTGCGTTGCAAGGATCATCGCTAGATGATCTGTCTTTATATTTGGATATGTGCGCTCAACCAGAGATATTCAAATATGATGCACTAACGGATGAGCAAGAACATGCTTTGCTTATAATGACGACTGCGGAACAACGAGAAAGTTTTAATTATCAATTCAAGCCTATTTTAAAAGCTAAAAACCATCCATTTAATGTTTTGCCAAAAGCTAAACGTGAAGCAAGTCGTGCTTCGGGCTATTGGAAAGCCTGTGCGATGCTAGTGCTTGCATTGTTGGTTGTACAATTGAGTTATGATCTTGCGCGTTGGGTAAAGTTGAAAAAATTAGCAGATCAAACGGCCGTGTTGTCTATTGAACAGTATAAAACATGGTTTGGTGCCAATAGCCGTGTCACTGAGCAGAACATCAAAAGCTTATTTGAGAGTAATTTACGTTTAAGTCAAACAGCAAATACACAGGCATTGCAGTTGATTAGTCGAGTAGGACCCATTTTGATGCAAAATCAAATCGTGGCGAATAACGTCAATTATGATGCCAATGTCCTGAATATGAATCTAGTCGCACGCAGCTCTGATGCACTTCAAAGTTTGGTCGGTCAGTTAAATCAACAAGGCTTTAAAGCCGAACTTGGAAATGTTCAAACGCAGGCAAATGGTGTGATTGGGGCGGTGAAAATACAATAATGAAAGCATTCAATAAAGCACATGACTGGTTTGATCTATGGTTAGATAGAATCAGCGAGAACTTAGAACGTATTTCTTTGCGTGAACGAATTATGGTGATTGGTGCGACGATTATTGTTGTCGTTGCGATCATAGGTACATCGCTATGGAAAATGCATCAAGCTGCTGACTTACAACAAAGTCGTTTAACTCAACTGAAGGATGATTTGGTCTGGATGCAAACCAATGTTGCAACCATGAAGCCAGCCGATGATTTAAATTTATCTATAACAGATAAGATTCAAAGAGTTTCACAACAGCAAGGTATTTCTGTAGCATCACAACAAATGGGGGATGCAACGCAAATTGTGGCTGAACATGCAAACTATTCAATTTTAGCAAACTTTCTGACTCAACTGGCACAGATAGGTTTGAGCATTGAAAAACTTGAATTAAATAAAGTGGGTGAGCAGATTAAATTAACAGCGACTGTGAAGTGACTGGTGAAAATAAACAACTGACAGCCATAGCCTTTTATACAGACTGTGCCTATAATATGCCAACTTAAAAAGCAGTAGACTTTTTGAATATGTTATATTCGCTTGCTCGTCCATTTCTATTTTCGTTGGCGCCAGAGCGTGCACATGATCTGACATTATCATTACTTAAAAAAACCTATAAGTTAGGTGTAATGCGTCAGGTGATTGAAGCTAAGCCTGTAACATGTATGGGAATTCAATTTCCAAATCCAGTGGGTTTAGCTGCGGGCTTAGATAAAAATGGTGCTTATATTGATGCACTAGCAAGTTTGGGTTTTGGATTTATCGAAATCGGTACAATCACCCCTCGTCCACAAGCGGGCAATCCGCAACCTCGTCTATTTCGTATTCCAGAAGCTAAAGCCATTATTAACCGTATGGGTTTTAATAATGAGGGTGTTGATCAACTGATTGAAAATGTAAAAGCATCCAATTTTAAAGGTGTTTTAGGCATTAATATTGGTAAAAATGCGGATACTGCTGTAGAAGATGCTGTTTCTGATTATCTGATTTGTTTAGAAAAAGTGTATAATTACGCATCATATATCACGGTAAATATTTCTTCGCCTAATACTAAAAATTTGCGTAGTTTGCAAAGCGGTCATGCGCTGACTGAATTACTTGAAACACTAAAAAAGCGTCAATTGGAACTTGCAGAAGAATATCAGCATTATGTGCCTTTAGTGTTGAAAGTCGCGCCTGATCTGACAGCAGAAGATATTCAATTTATTGCTTCACAGTTAATCCAATTTAAAATTGATGGTTTGATTGTGACCAATACTACGCTTTCTCGTGAAGGGGTAGAAAACCTTCCTTCTGGCGATGAGGCTGGTGGTTTATCAGGTGCACCCGTGTTTGAAAAGAGTACTGCTTGCTTGCAAGCCTTTTCAAAGATCTTAAAAGATCAAATTCCATTGATTGGCGTTGGTGGTATTCTTTCAGGTGAACAGGCTATAGCGAAACAACAAGCAGGCGCAAGTCTCGTACAAATCTACAGTGGTTTGATTTATACAGGACCGGCTTTAATCAAAGATTGTGTTAATGCTATGATCTGATTTTTATGAACAACTTAGATATATTCATACTGATTATTCTGCTCATTGGAGGGCTTAACGGTTTGCGTCAAGGATTCGTTAATGCCTTTGCGAACTTGGTTGGATGGATTTTTGCACTGATTATCGGTGCTAAATATGCCAATTTAATCGCGCCTTCCATGACAGTGCTCAGTCAAGATCCTGTTGTTCAAAAAATTGCAGCTTTTGCTTTCATTGTTTTACTCATCGTTGTTTTGACATGGATTGTGACTGCGATTCTCAATCGAATGCTTAAAACACTGAAATTAGGCCCACTCAACCGTCTAGCAGGTGGTGCTTTTGGAACATTGAAAGGTTTATTGATCGTCCTCATTTCCATGCAAGGAATAGGCTCTTTTGTAGAAAGCTCTCCTCATTGGAAACAGTCTAAATTTATCCAAGCATTATTG
Source organism: Acinetobacter sp. CY79 (assembly GCF_059515845.1). NCBI lineage: Bacteria > Pseudomonadati > Pseudomonadota > Gammaproteobacteria > Moraxellales > Moraxellaceae > Acinetobacter > Acinetobacter sp. CY79. Next base: position 99,407 of record NZ_JCAKMY010000002.1, on the reverse strand, counting down.
CCTTATGCACCTATGGCAACTCAATTTACAAAAGATACTGCCAATAAGGCCTTAAATCAGATTAATTCAGATGAAACTAATGATCAGGATAGTGACAAAATGTCCAAAGATTCTGATCAGAAAGATGCATCTTCAGATTCAACGAAAAATCCTTTTTATTAATCCTAGCTTGTCTGCGAGGTTGCTATGTGTGGAGTAGTTGGTATAGCGGGTAAATCCCCGGTTAACCAAATGTTGTTTGATGCATTAACGATGTTACAACATCGTGGACAAGATGCTGCTGGGATAGTGACTTACCATAATGGTCGTCTATTTTTAAGAAAAGACAATGGGATGGTTCGTGATGTTTTCCATACTCGCCATATGCGCGCGTTGTTGGGAAATTATGGTATTGGTCATGTACGTTACCCAACTGCAGGTTCTTCAAGCAGTGCTGAAGCGCAACCGTTTTATGTAAACTCTCCGTATGGGATTACTTTGGCGCATAACGGTAACTTAACCAATGCTGAAGAAATTCATGATGACTTGTTTAAAACTGACTTACGTCATATGAACACGGATTCTGACTCAGAAGTGTTGTTAAACGTTTTTGCACACGAATTTCAAAAGCTCGCCAAACTCAATCCGAATGCTGACGATGTTTTCAACGTTGTTGCTAAGGTGCATGATCGCTGTAAAGGTGGTTATGCAGTCGTTGCAATGATCACTGGACATGGTTTAGTCGGCTTCCGTGATCCAAATGGTATCCGTCCGTTAATTCTAGGCTCACGTGAAACTGAATTGGGGCTGGAATACATTCTTGCTTCTGAATCCGTTGCTTTGACTGCGTTAGGTTTTAAAGTTGAACGGGATGTGCTTCCTGGAGAAGCCATTTTTATTGATGCTGAAGGTCAATTATTCTCGAAACAATGTGCGGCAAATCCTGAATATCGTCCATGTATTTTTGAATATGTTTACTTTGCTCGTCCAGATGCAATCATTGATGGTATTTCTGTTTATAAAGCACGTCTTAAAATGGGTGAAAAGCTTGCTCACAAAATTTTATGCGAGTGGGGCGAGTTTCATGACATTGATGTCGTGATTCCGATTCCAGATACATCGCGTACTTCAGCATTAGAATTAGCAAATACCCTCGGCGTGAAGTTCCGTGAAGGCTTTATGAAGAACCGTTATATCGGTCGTACCTTCATTATGCCAGGTCAACAGTTACGTAAAAAATCTGTACGTCAAAAATTAAACCCTGTTGAATTAGAGTTTAAGGGTAAAAATGTACTTTTAGTCGATGATTCAATTGTACGTGGCACAACGTGTAATGAAATTATCCAAATGGCGCGTGATGCTGGTGCGAAAAAAGTATTTTTTGCTTCTGCTGCACCGATGGTGAAGTATCCAAACGTCTATGGTATTGATATGCCAGTGAAGGATGAGCTGATTGCATCCAACCGTGATGTTGAGGAAATTCGTGAACTAATTGGTGCTGATCGTTTGATTTTCCAGAACTTGGAAGATTTAAAAGATGCTGTACGTACCAAAAAAGTACCAGAAGTAAGTGAATTCGATTGTTCAGTGTTCGATGGGATCTATGTGGCGGGGGGGATTAACGACGCTTATTTAGATGGTCTTGAACAGAAGCGTTGTGAGTCTGCTAAGAAAGATAAAGATGGCTATATCGATGTCAATGTGGATGCGTCATCGGTCGACTTAAGTGGTTTAAAAGACGCATAAGCCCTTCTGAAAAAATGATTAAAAAAGCGAGTAATTCTCGCTTTTTTAATTTATGATCTGAATACAATGTAATCAGGAACTTTTACATTGAAAGATGTAAGTCATTATTTAATAAAAAACAAAAACATGCTTTGGCCTGCAAGTATTAGTGCGCTTGTCATTTTATTGTCCATTTTTCTTTTAAATAGTGGTTTAGGTCTTCTGATCCATTATCTAAATCCTCAACACTCTATTCTTTGGAATAGTTATAGCCCTTATTTTTTACTGTTGATCGGCTCGATTATCGGTGGTTCGATTATTTATGAGTTTTATGTTTTTCGTTCAGGTGGACATACGCTGGCGAAACAATTGAATGCAAGACAGCTTACGCTTTTGGAGAGTACTCCTGAAGAGAGACTTGCACTAAAATTAACGGAGAAGTTAGCCAATAACTTCGCAATTGATATTCCTACATTGTATGTACTACAAGATGAAATTGGAGTAAATGCACTCACTGCTGGTTTCCATCCCAAAGACACCGTGATTATTTTAACCTGGGGTGCTTTACAAAATTTGGATGAACTGGAGCTTTATGGCTTGTTGGGACATGAATTTAATAAAATTTTGTCAGGTGAGGCCACGGAAAATACGCGTTTAAAAATTTTATATAGTGGGGTAACGACGTTTAGTCAATGGGGGAGTCAAATTGCTAAAAAGGGATTTAAGCGCAATGCATCGAATACTCGGCATAAGTTTGAAACGAGTTTGGTTGCTATAGGAGGGGTAATTTGGCTGATTGGTAGTCTGGGGGTTTTAATCAATCGTTTGATTAAATATATGACCTTAGGGGGAAGAACTTATTATAATGATTTCAAAACCAAAAAGTTATTACTCAATGATGCCAATGTTCAGACTTTACTTCGCATCTATGTGCATCATGCAGGTTCACAGATTCATAGTGAATACTCAGAAGCAATTTCACACATGTGCTTTGCAAACTCATTAAGCCCACAAAGTTGGCTGAATATTCATCCTAGCATTCAAGATCGTATTTATGAGTTAAATCCAAGCCTACTTCAAGATTTGCAATTGGAAAATTTACAGAAACTTCGATCTCAACCTTTGTTCAGTTTGATGCGATCTTTAGAGGAGTCGATTGCAGAAGAGTATAATCCTTGGATGTCTCCACAGCCTTTGCCATTATTGCGATTATCCCCAATTAGTTTTGCAATCAAGGATGCGATCAAGCCTTTAAGCTTGGAAGTACGTCAACAGATGTCACGTCCAGAATTAATTACCCGTGCTATGCAAACCGCGACTGGATCAAGAGAGGTGATGATCGCGATTTTGATGATTCGTCAATATCGAGAATTCATTCCTTCAAATGCACAGGTGAGCCGTGCCATTGTCGATTCTCTTCTTCATATCGATGGTCGTGTCCATATCCAAATTTTTCATGAGGCTTGCTCAAATCTAGGCAATATGCCAGCCACCAGTGCGCGCCAGTTTATTACTAAACTTGCTAAAATTATTCAAGAAGATGGTGAAATTGGATTGTTAGATGCACTGTTAATTGAAAAAGTAAAATCAGAATTGGGTCTTTTACCGATTCATCGACCGACTTCATTAGAGGATGCGAAACCGCAAATTGTGCGTCTGGTGGATGCATTACTCCATGTGCAACAGCTGAATAGCGCAAATCAACTTGAAGTGCGTTATAAGATTCTAAAACGAGTATTATCGGTTGAAGAATTAGAAATCTATGAAGAAATTTCAGATGAGCCTATAGATTTGGGTGAAATCTTGAATGATATAGCAGGGTTGTTGTTGCGTGATCGTTTAAGTATTTTGGGTGTGGCTGAGATTTGCTTGTGGCATGACCGGGTCATTACACAGGATGAATTGGATGTGCTGGAACTGCTGTATTGGCGCTTAGGGTTTGACAGTGAAGAGATTGTGAGTCAAATGCATAAGAAGAATAGTATTATGATTGTTTAGCGGGTTTTCTGGAAAATAAACAACGAAATTGATATTTTTTAAACAAATGATGATTAAATTGCTTAGAATAACAACGCGTCCCAAAATGGAATGGGGTTGGCGAAGAAGAGTAAGCAAGAATATTGAAAAAGAGTATGATTGGTTGAGGAATTAAAGCTCAGCAATTCATTGTAAAAATCGGTAGAATGTCCAGCCCATTAAATGCTAGTACGTATGAAATGAATGTGAATATGGTAGAGCATCAGCGCAGTATATTGTCAGTGATTGGTATTGATTTATGGATGCCTAAAGCTGATGCGCGGACGCGTACCTATACATCAAGTTTGTATCGTGACCAAGCAGCGCCAGAGCGTCATGATGTTCACAACTTCCACGTTGATCATTTAGACACTTCCGAAGTATTTGAATCTAAAAATACGACCAACGCTGATCAAATTATTCAACCAAATAAAGTTGATGAGAATCCATTAGAAAAATCTCATGTCGAGAAGTCAAATCAACAACATGATCTAAAATCAAGGGTTGTGATTTCTACAGAAGTACGGGAGGCAGTTTATGTTGCACCTTTCGAGCTTCAGGCATTCAGCCTTGAAAATTGTGTGATCTTAGTTGACACAACTCAATTGACTTCTGAGCAGGCTGCACTATGGCAAAATATTCAAATGGCTAAAACGGGTCAGTTTGCTGTTTTAAAATGGCCATTTGCACTAGCACCATTACAAGATGGTCGGGGTGTGAAAGTTTATATCCAAGGTTTTGTGGACGCCTTAAAAGCGGATAAGCAGATTCTCAGCATAGGTAAAATTGCACATGCTCAAATTGATAACATCGTTGAACTGCCAAATCTCCAAGAAATGTTGGATCAGCCTCTATTAAAGAGTGAGTTATGGGATTATATGCAAAAGCCAGTAAAATAATCTTTCAAAAATATAAGATTAAAGTTTTAAAAATTGAATAGATCATAAAATCCTTTTAATAAATAAAATAAAGCTTCAAACAAAATAATAAATAAAGTGTATAAAAGACCATAAGGATTTAAAACAATATTAGGGATGTATATGCAAAAAAAGGTTGTGGTATTTAGTCAAATTGATTCAATCATTCTTGCAAAATTAAAAGATCGTTATCATATCGTACAGATTGATCCGAAAGCTGGTGATATTAATCAGCAAATTCTAAATGAAGTGGCTGATGCAGATGGAATGATTGGCGCGGGTCGGTTACTGAATGAAACGAATCTGCACACTGCTCAAAGACTTAAAATTATTTCTACAGTGAGTGTTGGATATGACAATTACGACGTTGACTATCTGAATCAAAAGAAAATTTGGTTAGCACATACACCACATGTATTGACAGAAACCACCGCAGATTTAGCTTTTACGTTGTTGATGAGTGCAGCACGTAAAGTACCTCAGTTAGATTCTTGGACTAAACAAGGCTCATGGACAAGGACAGTTGGAACAGCTCAATTCGGCTTAGACATATATGGCAAAAAGCTCGGTATTATTGGTTTAGGAAATATTGGATTGGCGATTGCGAAACGTGGCTTTCATGGTTTTAATATGAAGATTAATTATCATAATCGAAATCCAAAACCTGAACGTGCACAGTTGGTCGATGCACAATATTTAGTACTCAATGAGTTATTAGAGCAGTCTGATTTTATTGTGGTTGCAGTAGATTTAAATGCAGATTCGACAGCCCTCATGGGGCGTGAGCAATTTAACAAAATGAAGCTTTCCGCGGTTTTTATCAATATTTCACGTGGTTCAGTGGTCGATGAAGATGCTTTAATTGATGCATTAAAACAAAATAAAATTTTTGCTGCAGGCTTAGATGTCTATCAGAAAGAACCTTTGCAAGATTCTGAATTATTTGAGCTGGACAATGTGGTGACCTTACCTCATGTTGGCTCTGCTACGGCTGAAACACGCCTGAAAATGGCTGAACTAGCTTATTTAAATCTAGTCCAAGCATTAGACGGTGAACTTCCGAAATGTTTAGTCAATGAAAAATTCTGCTAAATGTTTTATGTGAGTTATTTTTAAAATATCTTATTGGGGGAGTTAGGTTTTGAGCTATATGTTGATGTGATTTTTATCTTTTTAAAAGTTAAAGATTCATAACACATCATTGCAAATTCATTCAATTTTCAGTGTTATAGTCTGAACGTATTCATCTGTTTGAGTTGATGTTTTGAAAAAAACCTTATTTGCATTGAGTTTATGTTTGAGTGCTATGTGTAGCGCTGATGATATTTTTAATACTGAAAAGGTACCTACATTTGACATTCCTGAGATTGGGGCTGGAGTAGGTTTGATTGATCAGCAACGCGAACAAATGATCGGTGAAAAAGTCTATCGTCAAGTTCAAAATCAACTACCAGTTTTGCATGATGTCTGGTTAGAAGATCAATTCATGTCCATATTTACACGTATATTAAGCCAAACTAAGCTTGGAAGACCGATTGGACTGGTTATTGTAAATGATCCTCAAATTAATGCTTTTGCAGTACCTGGTGGTTTGTTTGCGCTAAATGCAGGTTTAATCACGTCATCTAAGAACCTAGATGAGGTATCGGGGGTGATGGCGCATGAAATTGCGCATGTATCACAGCGTCATTATAGTCGCTCTCAGGAAGCATTTAAGGGGCAAGGTTTATTAGCACTCGCTGGTATTATTGTCGGTGCTGCCATTGCAGCACAAGCAGATAGTGATGTTGGTAGTGCGGTAATGATGGGAACTCAGGCAGCATTGGTCGATAAACAACTCAGCTACAGCCGTAATCAGGAGCGTGAGGCTGACCGTATTGGGATGCAGTTAATGTATGGAGCGGGATATAACCCGCACAGTATGGCTGATTTTTTTGAGACCATGAATCGTGCAACGGCTCGCGTCAGCTTTATGCCTGATTTTTGGTTTACGCATCCATTGACGACGCAACGTATGAGTGAAGCTCGGTTAAGAGCGAATCAGTTTCCACGTATACCACTTAGTAATACTCAGCAAGAATTCGAAGTGATTAAGTGGTACACCGCAGTGGTGACCAGTCAATCTTCAGAATCACAACTGAAAACTTTAGCGCAGAATAAAAATTTTGGTGGAATACTGGCACTTGCTGAATATTACCTGAGAAAAGGTGAGCTCGCTTTAGCCCAACAGCAATTAGATGTGGCTAAAACGATTCAACCTGCACATACCTTATTGGCTTTGATTCAAGCAGATCTTTATTTAGAACAAGATAAAATAGATGCTGCAATGCAGGTGATTTTGTCTAAGCAAAGAGTCATGCCTGAAAATAGAGCGCTAGCTTATAAGTTGGCGCATATCTATAACTTAAAAAAACAGCCTATTGAAGCGGAGCGAATCGTAAATAGATTCCTGATTAAAAATAATCGAGATATTGTTGCTTGGCAACTGATGCAGCAATCTGCAAATTTAAACCGTGAAAATCCAATGCGAACAATTAATGTACTGCGTTATCGAGCAGAAGTTGAGTATTGGAAAGGTGCTGAAGAGGTGGCTATTAAATCTCTAATCCATGCACAACGGCTCGCTAAGGAAAACAATTCAATGTCAGCGAAGATTAATAGCCGACTGAATGCCATGCAAAAAGAGCATACTCAGAAAATTTAAAACATTTTGTTAAGCTAAGTTTTCGAATTAAAGAGTAATTAAAATTATAATTTAAAACGACCCTTATAGGATGGTAAGGAAATAGTATGGTAGGAAAAGAGCTGAGAATGATTAAAGGTCAGTGCTTATGTGGCGCAATGAGTTATCAGTATCACGGCCAAATTCATCAAAGTATTCTGTGTTTCTGTGGTGATTGTCAATTAGCTCAAGGCACAGTTATGGCATGGAATAGTGCATTAGAACGCTCCAAATTTGAAATCTGTACGGGTCATGACATTTTAAAAGAATATTTTCATACGCCAAATAAAGCACGTGTATTCTGTGGCGTATGTGGTAGTCCAATCTATTCTTACCGTCTCGATTTACCTGATGTTATTCGTCTAAGATTGGGCACAGTGACAAAAGGCAAGGTGCCGTTTCCTAAAGAATATTTTTATATTGAAAATAAACCTAAATTTGTAGAACTTAATCACGCTTAGTGTTTGATTTATGTGGTAAATCGATGGTTGTAAGTGTGAATTCAACATATAATCATTGGTGTTTAATCATGGATTGAAGAAATTAACTTGATGAAAAATAAGATATTGGCGTTGCTTCTCATTGCACTTTGCACTCCATCATTTGCGCAGCAACTTCCTGAAAGGTTTGCTCGTGATTTAGATAAAATCACGCAACAATATAGTCAGGATATGCGTGAATTTTTAAAGTCTCTACCACCAACCACGGTTCAATTTAATACTCAGCAAAAAAATCAATACTGTTCAATTGTGGCTACTTATGTACATGATTTTTATCAATTAACCACTAAAAATAGAGATTCACTACCTTTTTCTTATGCAAATATGACAAAACAAGATGTGATCGATAAAGTCCAACAATCGAAAGAAATGCAAATTTTAAAAGACTATGATATTCAATGTGATTTAAATCAGAATTAAAGCGGATAATTTGAAGAATTAAATGAAATTTTAAAAATCAAAGCATGATCAGTGATTAAGGATGCTGAAAATGAGCAAGTTTATTTTTATTATTTTTGAATCTAAGAAACTTGGATTATATATTTGGCTATTTAATCAAATAGAGAATTCATCGAAAGATGATGAGATTAAATAGACCAAATCAAACAGTATACGAAAAGAGGGTTACGCCAGTTTAGCTTTGATTTTAGCTGAAACTTGTGCAGGATCGGCACGTCCGGCTATGATCGGACGTAGAGAATTCATCACCTTACCCATATCTTTAATGCTAGTAGCTTGTTGAGCAAGAATAGTTTGCTCAATCACGGAATCAAGTTCTTCCTCAGTCATAGCTGCTGGTAGAAACTGAGATAAAATCTCAACTTCGGCTTGTTCCTTACTAGCTAAGTCTTGTCGATTAGCACCTTCAAAGGCTTTAATCGATTCTTTACGTTGCTTGATTTGCTTTTCAATGACCGCGAGAACTCGATTATCATCTAGTTCAACGCGTTCATCGACTTCGATTTGCTTAATTGCTGCCTGAAGACTACGGATTACCGTTAACTTGTCCATTTCTTTGGCACGCATTGTTACCTTCAAAACTTCAGTTATTTGGCTTTTTAAAGTAGTCATTTATATATTCCAGACAGTCAATCAATCACAAATTAATCTTAGTAAAGGCGAGTAGTGCGTACAGATTCGCGAGCCAATTTCTTTTGGTAGCGTTTAACTGCAGCAGCTTTTTTGCGCTTACGTTCTTGAGTTGGTTTTTCATAGAATTCGCGCTTACGAACATCTGCTAAAACACCAGCTTTTTCGCATGAACGTTTGAAACGACGGATAGCTACGTCTACTGGTTCGCCTTCTTTCAATTTAACTTGTGGCATGAAGAATCCTCTAGTTTATGGATAAGACTTAACGCCGAATTGCGCTAAGTCACAAGTGAAGGTCAGTATTTTACTCATTTACATCTCATACCACAAGTCTATAATAGCTTTAGCAATATTTTGAAATGTATAAAAGGCAATTTAATGATCGTTCTGGGCTTAGAAACTTCGTGTGACGAAACAGGTCTCGCACTCTATGACAGTGAAGTCGGCTTAAGAGGACAGGTACTTTATAGTCAAATTAAATTGCATGCAGAATATGGTGGTGTGGTGCCAGAATTGGCTTCTCGCGACCATGTTCGGAAGCTTATTCCTTTGATGAATCAATTGCTTGAAGAAAGTGGTGTAGATAAGTCACAGATTGATGCTGTTGCTTATACACGTGGCCCAGGCCTGATGGGTGCATTGATGACCGGTGCTTTGTTTGGTCGAACTTTAGCATTTGCTTTAAATAAGCCTGCGATTGGGGTACATCATATGGAAGGTCATATGCTTGCTCCATTATTGTCAGAGACTCCACCGGAATTTCCGTTCGTAGCACTCCTGGTTTCAGGTGGTCATACGCAACTCATGGCGGCTTACGGTATTGGTCAATACGAAATGTTGGGTGAGTCGATTGACGATGCAGCAGGTGAGGCATTTGATAAAGTGGCTAAAATGATGAGCCTGCCTTATCCAGGTGGTCCAAATATTTCAAAATTGGCTGAGCAAGGTGATGCTAAAGCCTTTGATTTTCCACGTCCAATGTTACATCAAGGTTTAGACTTTTCATTTAGTGGTTTAAAAACCTCTGTTTCTAATCAATTGAAAAAAGTGGAAGGTCAGGGGCGTGAAGCTGATATTGCGGCTTCATTCCAAGAAGCTTTGGTTGATACCCTTGTTAAAAAGTCTGTAAAAGCTTTGAAACAAACCAATCTGAAACGTTTGGTGATCGCAGGTGGTGTAAGTGCTAATAAACGCTTGCGTGAGCGCTTAGAAGCTGATCTGGCGAAGATCAAAGCTCAGGTATATTATGCAGAACCTGCATTATGTACGGACAATGGCGCGATGATTGCTTTCTCTGGTTATCAACGCTTGAAAGCGGGGCAACAGGATGATCTGGTTGTCACGACCACACCACGTTGGCCGATGACTGAATTAAGCAATCCACAAGCAGATTGATTGAAAGAAAAGAGGCTTAAGCCTCTTTTTTATCACCACACTTTTTAAAAAAAACTTAAACTGAATTTTTTAGTTTTAAAATCAACATTATTTTAGATTTACCGCTTTATCATTTATACAAGAAAATGCACCTGTTCTAGCACTCAGTGCAAAAAACCACCTAAAAGAAATAGATTAAACGCAGTGTGAACAAAGCCTGAAATAAAGATAAATCCACCTATTACAGTAACGAACATTAAAACTAAAAGGAGTAAATTCATAATTTTTTTCGTGGCGCTTTACAAGTAATCATAAGGCCAATCACAATCAACCCAATGAAAAAAGAGATGAGTAATGCTTTCATTTATTTGCTTATCTGAAAATTGGTGACCCACTAAAGTGAGAGTGAATAACACAATATTCATTACAAGCCAACAAGCCAACGCCATAAGCGAAATAAAGAAAATTCATGTCTCAAATGAATATTTCTAAAGAATGCAAACCATACTAAAAAATATCAAGTTAGCGTAAATTTATTTCATTGGTCTTAATGAGTTAGTAATGAAGTATTTTTAATTAATCGTGATGTGCATTATTTGTATGGATTCAAATATTGAAAAACTAAGTGTAATTTAATTGTACCTAAAAAGTGGACATCGGGTGTTCAGGAGTCATTTTTTTGGAGATTGATATATTCTATATATCCAACACCCTCAATATTTTCAGATTTTAATATGCCTTTGTATCGATAAGAAGCGGCATACCCACAACCCAGACCGTACTGAAATTCAGTTTCACATTCCCCCAGCACATTTAAAATCTCTAAACCCTCTTTTTTTACGACCCACTGGAACGTTTTTGGAATTTTCATTGCTTGACCATAAGGTGATACCTTGGGTTGATCAAAGTATTCCACAACTTCAAATTTTACATCTGTATAGACTTCTGCATGTTGATTGAGGTATCTAATATGAGCGGAGTAAGTAGCCACTTTGCCCAAAATATCTGCTTTCGTCAGTAAAATTTGAGTAGATTGATTCACGTTAATGATTTGATAAGTAAAAAAATCGAGTGGGATTTTATGCTGTTGAGGCAAAAGTTTAGAATAAAATGTATGCATGCCTGTGGATCGTGCGTACTCATAGGTACATAGATCTGTAATGTGATATGTTCGGTGCTGGTCTTTTAACGTGCCCGAAATTTTCGACAGCAAACTAAAATGGTCATAAATGGGATTTTTTAAAAACCAAGAAACATGACGAGTGACTTCTAAATTAAAATTGAAAGTTAATCCCAAATACTGGCCTTTAAGTGTTATATCTGGCAATTGTCCCTGAATTTTTAAATCATTCCCAAGACGGATGAGATCTCCCTGTTCGGTAATGTCACATTCCTCATCAAAATCATAAGCTTTCAAAAAAGAATTTGAACGAGCTGCAGTACTTGAAAATACTGTTGCAGTACGTCGAGGGGATTTCTTAGCTGAAATCAAATGATGATGGTCAAATGCTAGGGCGCTTGGTGTACCTAAGATAATGATGATATTCAAATAGCGATGCGGTTCAGGTAAGTTGGGAATATAAATCCCATAGTGAGTCCAGCTGTAATATTGTTCGTCTATTCTAGGACGAATAATTGAATCATCTAAGAACGTAAGTCTTGAACTCGAGACAGCAGAATCAAGCAATGGCTTTAAACTTAGAAGGGAGTGACCAAGAAATTTAGAAATAAGGGAATGTTTGTGCATATTGAAAGATTCAATGATAAAATTCTGAATAAGAATATTAGTGAGAGACGTTTTTTGCTCAGTATTTTTGATTCAGGTTTATGTTTAACATTAAACCTGAATTTTTGTCATAGAAAATGAGTATCAAAATTTGTATCACTTGTATTAATTTCAATTTTCATGAATTAATTTTTTAAAATCTTCTTTTAATTCAATATACTTTGGGTGAATTTTTGCCTTATCCCATTTTGCCTTAAATATTCGAGCCGATTCAGCTTTAATAGGGTCTTCTGACGTTCGAGGAAGTTCATTTCGTCCGTGTGCACCGCTTAAACCTTTTTTATCATCAGGTACGGGCCCATCATATTTCTTACCGCCTTTATGGTTTGCATAACGTCTTGCACGGGTATAGCCCATTTGAAGAAATTTTCTCGCCATATCGGCACCGACAAAATCATTGTTATTTAAGTAATCTAAAAATAATGCATAAATCTTCTCACTACTTTCTGTTGCTTTTTCAGGATCGGCAAATTTCCAAAAGGGAAGAATTTCTGATTTATAAGGTTCTACCAATAGAACACCTTGTTCACCACGACCAATACGATAAAGCTCAGGGCGTTTCCTAAAATTAATCTGATCGAAATCCAATTCATAATTAAACGAATTGGAGTGAACTCGAGACAGGCGTTTGGGAATCACTGCAGTATTTTTCTTTTTCATGGTTAAATTCCTTGTTTAAGCACCATGATACGGCGAACAAAACGGACAAGAAGTCTTCTTTTGTAATTAGAAATGAAGCAGTATTGAAACGAGAAAATGAAAAATAATGCCAATAAGGATGAAATTCGATGTTAAACCCACTGAATACAACTATTGATTATAAAGCCTTTGCCCAAGGTGTACGTTTTGATTATAAGATCATGAATGTGCATGATATTACTGATGGTGCAAATCCAGAGCGAATGATCGAGTTTCGCTTAGGGGGATTTGGTTCAGACCTTTCACCACACCCGGTACATCCAAATCAGTTTTATGCCTTAACAGACCGTGGACCAAACACCGACTACAATATAAATGAGGATCACGGTAAAAAGTTTTTAGATCCAAGTTATTGTCCACGTATTGGTCATTTCGAACTTACTCATGACGGAAAAATTATAAAAATTAAAGAAATATTACTAAAGACACCACAGGGGAAAAATATTACAGGCTTACCTAATGCGCATTTTGGCGCAAATAAGGAAACGGCCTATGATCGAAATGGTCAGCGAATAGTGCCAGGCACAGATGAATATGGCTTAGACAGTGAAGCATTGGTGGCACTCAAAGACGGAACTTTTTGGGTGAGTGATGAATATGGTCCACATTTAGTCCATTTTAATGCCGAAGGTGTTGAAATTGACCGCATTAATGCCTATGAGCAGGATAGTCGCCGAGTTGGTGGATATATGTTACCGCTAGAATATTCTAGACGCCGACAAAATCGCGGTATGGAAGGGTTAGACATTAGTTCTGATCAAACCACATTGGTCGGCATTATGCAATCTGCTATGAGTTTACCAAATGCTTCGGTGAATGCTGCTGATTTAACTCGAATATTGATGCTAAATTTGGTTACAGGCAAAATTTCGCAATACTTATATCGTCAAGAGGCTAGCGAAACAGTGCATTCTAATACCGCAATTATGGCGTTGAATGAACATCAGTTTTTGGTATCTGAACGAGATGATGATTTTTATAAAGATAATCCCAAGGCATTTAAACGCATTTTTAAAATAGAAATTCAGCATGCTACCGATTTAGAAGCTATTCAATCGCAGGGATTATTTCAACAGGATGAGGAATTAGGTTTGCTAATCGGGGGACTCACTCCGGAACAATATGTTTTGCAACATGGATGGGATGGATTAGAGCAACAAGGTATACATCCAGTCAGTAAAACTTTGGTATTAGATTTGATAGAAAAACTCAAGTATCCACATGACAAAGTAGAGGGGCTTTGGCTGATTGATCAACAGCATTTAGCAATACTCAATGATGATGATTATGCATTTAGTGATGATCAAGGCGTGATTCAGCAAAAGTATTTAGACAATCAAAAAACAATCATTGATGGCAATACTTTATATGTTATTGCAGATATTAAATTGAATCCATAAATAAAAAAAGGGATGAGTTTTTAAACTCATCCTATTGAATAATATAGAGGATTTATTATTTTTGAGCATTAATTAATTGCTGTGAGCCAATCCAATGCTTAGAAAATTGATAGGCTGCACGACCAGAACGCTGCCCACGACTTTGACTCCAACGTAGCGCCTCTGCACGAACCCATTCAGTCATTGGAATATTTTGTTTCGCTAAGTAATGTTCAACGATCTCTAAATACAGATTTTGATCCATCGGGTAAAAGGACAACCATAATCCGAATCGATCAGACAATGAGATCTTTTCTTCAATTGCTTCTTGAGGATGTAATTCGGTGTACTGTGGTACATCCACCCGTGTGACAGGCGTATTTTCATGCATGAATTCAGGCAGTAAGTGGCGACGATTACTGGTGGCATAAATAATAAAATTATTTGAGCCAGACTGTAGTGAACCATCCAAAACACTTTTTAAACTTCGATAATTTTCATCTTCAGCATTAAAAGCCAAATCATCACAATAGACGATGAATTTTTCAGGACGATTCTGAATGAGCTTTTGAATTTCAGGTAAATCCGCTAGATCATCACGTTCAATTTCAATCAGTCTTAAACCATCATTTTGATATTTTGATAACAGTGCACGCACAATAGAAGACTTACCTGTTCCTCGGGAACCTGTCAGTAGCACATCATTTGCAGGCAGTCCGTTTAAAAACTGCTCGGTATTTTGCAACACTTTTTGCATTTGACGATCAATGCCTTTCAAGTCATCTAAAAGAATTTGCTTCGGTTGGTGAATTGCTTTGAGTTGCTTGTTCTGCCATTTAAAGGCAGGAGCAGTGAAGTCTGTATCTTGCTTGGGTTCTGGTAGAACATTTTGTAATTGTTCTAGAACAGTGGAAAGGCGCTCTATAAGGTGATCTGGAAGTTCTAAAGTTGCCATATATTTAAGCTAAAGTATTGTTTAAAACCATCTTAATCTAGCATAGTTCACCGAACAATAACTGAAGATTGATCACAAAGCTAAAGTATTTAATCATCAATAAAATAATATTTTGGTGATTGATTAATGTGCATAAATTCAGCATAGTTTTGAGGAGAAAAATTTTGAATCCTCAGGATTAAAATCAAAGGAATAATTAAAAATGGCATTTAATCACCGTTCTGATCTTAATCCACATCAACTTTACCGTATTAAAAAATTAAAAAGAGAGCTGAATCGAGCTGAAACTTACGCAGAATGGAAAGATATTGCACTGAGTTTAGACTTGGAAACGGGTTCTCAAGAATGGAAATATGACAATAGTTCTCCATATTTTGATGCTGAAATTATCTCACGCCGTTTGAACATGTTGCGTCGTTACAAGCTACAAAATCGTGTCGTGGATTTGATTTATATTTTAAGGGAAGGCTTATCGCATGATGTTGCGAATATTGGTCACCCGATGCTTTATACACAAACCTTTGTTGGAACTAAAAAAATCATTGAGGATTATATTCATGAAGTCAGTGAAAGCCTGATTTTTATCGCATCTCACAAGTGTGATTCACTGAGTATTCAAGAAAAGATCGATTTTTTCCAAAACTGTCAGCTGGCTTATGGTCAGCCTGCGATGATGTTTTCAGGTGGTGCAACATTGGGCTTATTTCATACAGGCGTATGTAAAGCGCTTCGAGAACAGGACTTAATGCCGAAAGTGCTCTCAGGTTCGAGTGCAGGTGCAATGATGACAGCAATGCTCGGTGTATCGAATTCAGCCGAAATTGATCAGATTCTTACAGGTGAAAGTTTCTACAGTGAAGCATTCCATTTTCGGAGTTTCAAAGAATTACTCCGCGGAGATGGTGGCTTTGCCGATGTGCGCTATCTTAAAAAGTTCTTGGTGGAAAATTTAGGTGATCTGACCTTTGAAGAAGCTTATGAAAAATCCGGCTTAGATATCAATATCAGTGTTGCGCCTTATGACGTAGCACAAGAGGGTGCGCGTATTATGAATAAGTATACTGCACCAGATTTATTGGTGTGGAGTGCTGTGCTTGCTTCCTGTGCAGTGCCAATCTTATTCCCACCAGTACGTTTAACCAGTAAGCGCTATGATGGTGTTCATACCCCTTATTTGGCCAGTATCCGCTGGGTGGATGGTAGTGTACGAAGTGACTTCCCTCAGGAGAAGTTGGCACGCTTGTATAATGTCAATTACACCATTGCCAGTCAGGTCAATCCGCATATTGTACCGTTCATGCAATCAGATGAAGAGCGCTTTCGTACCGACCTACTCAGTTGGCCTCAGCGTATTGTACGTACGCATGGTAAGGCGATTGCAATGGATGTAATGAATTTCACCCGTGATCGTATGGGGCGGGTGCCAACAGTGCGCCGTATGCTGGATCATGGTTATGGTATTGTCGATCAGCGTTATTATGGTGATTTAAATATTATTGGAAATTTTAGTTATAAACATTATCAATACATGCTGCAAAATCCACGTCCGCATTTATTTAAAGTTTTACAACAAGAAGGCGAGCGTGCAACATGGTCTAAAATATCCAGTATTGAAGCACATGCTCGAATTGGCAAAACCATTGAGCATTGCTTAGACCTATTGAAACCATTGCAAGCGAAAAGCCAACGTGTTGAACCTCAAATTTCAAGATCAAATCTTCCCTCAGCTCAAGCAAGCTCATAATTCAGAGCAAAGCCAAAAGTTTGGTCGTCATTTGTATCGAATCGCAAATGATGGCCAAAGCTATTGGATAAAATTGCAAAATAGAAATATGAGCGCACAGCATGAACTGAGTTTTTTAAATGAGATCAATCAATATCAGAATATTTATCAGCTCAATCCAAAGCTTTTAGCGCCACACCAAATCATCGACTTTAATCAATTAGAACATCGAATAATAGAAAATGCTGTTCCTTCAATTTTGATTATTCAAGATCTTCAAGCCTTATTTGGTATTTCTCCATTAGGTGTACCTTTGGGTTCTATCAAATCAGTTTTTTTACAGAGTCTTGAAGTGTTGGAGAACGTACACGAACTTGGCTATCTCCATGGTGATTTAAAAGCTGAGCATTTTAGAACTTTTAAAAATAGCGCGGTGTTGATTGATCTGGAGCAATGCATAGATCTAAATCGTAAAGCTTCGCTGGAAAATACCGCTACGCCACGCTATATGGCACCTGAGTTATTTCATGCTGAACCAAAAACGTATGCAACCGATCTTTATGCACTCGGTATTATTTGGTTGGAATGGTTAACACAAACTAAATTACAAGCAAAAACCTACATGGAATGGGCAAAATTACACTGTCAAAGCTTAAAAATTGAATTAGATGAGCAATTTAAACAATTTGAAAGCTTGTTTGAGCTACTTTTAAATAAGAATAAAGCATTGCGTTGTACAAATTTTTATCAAATAAAACAGCAATTAAGCGATATTGTTTAAAGAAAAAGCAAGGAATAGTTAAATCGTTTTATATTTAATCAAACAATCATTTTTTTAATAAAAAGGGCTTGTCAGGTGGGGGTGATCTCTATAATATACACAGCCATCGGGGACGTGGCGAAATTGGTAGACGCACTGGATTTAGGTTCCAGCGCCGCAAGGTGTGAGAGTTCGAGTCTCTCCGTCCCCACCAAGTAATTTACTAGGTGGAACGACCGAAGTAAGTGAAATAGAGGATTGGTGTAATGGTAGCATGACGGTCTCCAAAACCGTTCGTCAAGGTTCGAGTCCTTGATCCTCTGCCAAGTTTTATGAACCTCAGATTTTGAGTGTTTAATGGGGACGTGGCGAAATTGGTAGACGCACTGGATTTAGGTTCCAGCGCCGCAAGGTGTGAGAGTTCGAGTCTCTCCGTCCCCACCATGATTAAAGCAAGGTTTGATACCTTGCTTTTTTATTGCCTAAAATTTGATAAATCAATTTAAAAATATTTTATAAATTTCTAATCTATAAACTTAAAGGGGCAGGTGCTAGATTAATCGCTCAGTTGAATGACTATGTTGAATTGATAAATCTTTTTGAATCTGTTTGTGTGCATCAATATTAGATTATTTTTGGTTATGAAATTTAATGATTAAATCTAAAACATAAAAAAGCCCAAATCCTTGGGCATGAATGGTCTTACTTGTCTTTTTAATTTGATTTAGAAAATTTAGAGCTTAATTACCAGAATAACTTCAATCAGTTTTCTGAAAAGTAATTAAGCTTTTAAATGATCTTCGAACTCTTCGCCCAATTGCATCGCCAAATTGTTGCCAGATAAATCACACGTGACTAAACCATATTCTTTCTTAAAGCTAAAAGTAAAGCCGCGGTTATCGGTCAAGGTTTTTACTGAATAGCCTAATTTTTCTAACCAAATACGAAATGCGATTAAATTTTTTGCTTTAACAACCTTTTTCATTAGATAACTCCTTTTAGTGATCTTTATTAAATAGGGGTGAAAAAAAACTTTTTAAAGGGCAAATGCTGATGGATGAGTAAAAATAATTTTGTTTGTTTATTTTATACCCACTTCTTATTTTTGAAATATTAAAGATGTTTCAAGATGCATTGTAAATTTAAGTTAAGATTATGTTTTAAATAAATATTTATAAAAATATAAAAAAATTTGAGTTTTTGGAAATATTTTTATTTTGTGATGAGTTTGTGTGATTGGATTGAATGAATTTTATTGTGAAATTGAGAGATTATTTAAATAAACACCTAAACTAAACGTTCAAGTGTTTAATTTTATGAAAATTTTTACGAAAAATAAAATTAAATAATTCATTTAGATAGCAATACTGTTCTAAAAATTATCTTTTCGTTCTCGAATATGTTTAAATTCTTCGGCATTTTCAACCCGTAGAAATGGATTGGTTTCAAGTTCTAGTTCAATACTAGACGGGAGTGTGATTTTACCTGCTGCTCTGAGGTCTTGGACTTCTTTTACACGTAGTTGTAGTGCCTTGTTGTCTGGCTCTACAGTGAGTGCAAACAAGCCATTGGATAGGGTGTACTCATGTGTGCAGTAGACTTGAGTTCGAGGCGGGAGGGCGGCCAAGCGATTGAGCGATTGATACATTTGTTCCGCTGTGCCTTCAAACAAGCGACCACACCCCATTGCAAACAATGTGTCGCCACAAAACAGCGTATCAATCTCATCAATAAAGAATGCAATGTGTCCAAGCGTATGACCTGGAATTGCAAAAACATCGACAACTAATCCATTAAATTGAAATTGGGCATTATTATCTAGTGGATGGCTGATAAAAGGAATTTTCGACAGTTCTTCTCGAGGTCCATAGACAGGTATTTGATGTTCAGCAATCAGTTCAGGCACACCGCCAATATGGTCTTTATGCCAATGCGTCAGCCAGATCTGTTTGAGTGAAATTTGATGGTTTAGGCAAAAAGAATGAACTAGATCTGCTTCAGTTGGGTCAACGACAATCGCTTCTTTGGTGTCAGTGTCTTCCAATAACCAAATATAATTCTGAAGTGCATTTTTAACATCAATCACGTGTATTTGGTAAGCCATGAACATATCCTTAGGTGACTTGCTTGATCGAACAGTATTTTCTAATTTCATCCTAATTTATGCAGGCAAAATTGTAAATTCTAGTCATAATTTATTCATTCAAATATAAAAGCATAAAATTGAGCTTTTCAGCTTTTTAACAGCAGGGTATTTTGAATATATAAATATATAGGGTTGAATCTAGAAAATGAAAAAATGGAATATCCTAGCAATTTTGATAGCTTCAAGTGTGATGGTTGCATGTGCGAGTAATTCGCCAGCGCAGAATAAGGCGAGTAGCGAATTTAAGCGTGACCCATTATGTAAAGTGAATGAAAGTATTGAACGAAATGCAGTGCCTGCAACGCCAAATAACATGAGTCTACCGAGTTTTGGTCAAGGGGTGATTGGTTGGGCGACAGGACCTGAAGGGGCAAAAGCGCGTTTGGAAAATGTAGCTTCAAAAGATATCCAAGGTTTTAAAGACAAAGGTGTGACGTTGCCAATGGTGAAAGAGTGGCAAGCGTTCTATGAGAATGAAGTGAAACGCAATCCATGCAATCCAACAGCGCCATTTCGAGCGGATTTAATGAAAAAGATCGCTGATCTTTGGGTGGATTAAGCCATTTAAAAAATATGAATAGCCTTTAAATGTAGCAAGCTTAAAGGCTCATTCCTATTAAATTAGCAGGCAATACCTTGATTGATCTCAAGGCTGGCTAATTTGCCATTCTGAAATTTAAAATACAAAGCTGACGTATAAGCAGCATCAAAATCTGTTGGATTTTTGAGGTAATGTTTTGCCTCGGAAGCATTGAGTATCAAAACAATATTGTTTTTATTGTTAGCAGAGATTGGAAAGTCTTTTTTGAATTGGGCTAAGGTATATTTTGCATCGATTGTTTTTTGATTTAATTTGAGTTGCTCGGTTAAGTGGGTAGCATTGCTCCAACTAAGCCAGACACGACCTTTGGTTGTGCTGAGTTGCTGGAAATTATTTTTTGTTTTGTAGTATTCATCCGATTTGATTTGCGGATTGTCTTCTGCAAATATTTCGAATTTGAGCTGCTTATGATGGTTAAACGCCGTTGAATATTCATGGTTGGCTGTACATTCGGAGTACTCTTTTGATATTTTTTGAATCGTTTTACCAAATATTTTATCCACTTGATTGGCGGATACAGGCTTGCTAAGTTCGATACTATTCACTTGAACCGAGGTCACATAGTCCATCGTGGTTTTAGCAAAAGAATATGTTGGTAAAATTAAGGTGAATGCGATAACTGAGGATGTGATAATTTTCATTTTTTTATCGGGTTTAGATTTTTCAAGCACACTAAACATTTCAAATGCGAAATGCAAACGATAAAAATAAGATCGCCAATAAAATAAAAGCCCTCAACTGAGAGCTTCATTTCATCGCATTTTTGCTAAGCGTTCACCGATCATTTGTACGAGCTGTACTAAGATCAGTAATACAACCACAGTTAAGATTACCACACTGGTATCAAAGCGCTGGTAACCATAAGAAATCGCCAAGTCACCAATGCCCCCAGCACCGACAGCACCGGCCATTGCCGTTGCGCCAATTAAGCTAATAGTGGCAGTAGTCAGGTTGAGAATCAGTGAGCTACGTGCTTCAGGCAAGATAAACTTAAATACGATTTGAAGCGGAGAGGCCCCCATCGCTTGAGCAGACTCCACAATGCCTTCATTGACTTCTAGCAGCGATGTTTCAACCAAACGACCAATATAAGGGCCGACATAAATCGTCAACGGAACAATCGCAGCCCATGTACCAATCGATGTACCCACAAGCAGTTTTGTCAAAGGTAATACTGCAATCAGTAAGATAATGAAGGGGAGTGATCGAAGCGCATTCACAATGGGGTTTAAGCCATGGTAAATCGCTCGATTGGGTAAAATCCCTCCGTTACGTGTTACCACTAAAGTAATCCCTTGAATAAATCCCCAGATCGTACCAAAAATCATCGCAAAGAAAACCATGTGGAAGGTTTCTTGCAGTGCAGTGACAAACTGGTCGATTGAAAGTGAACTTTTCCAAAATGGCGCTGTGATTTCAGTTAACCATTGAACAATCAAATCTCTCATTCTGAAACTCCTGATTGTTCAACTTTGACACCATGCTGTTCAAAAAATTGAATAGTTTGTTGAATAGTCTCTGCATCACCTAACAGTTGAACAAACATCTGACCAATCACAGCACCGTGAATCTCGGTCATATTGGCAAATAAGATATTCAAGCTGATATCGAACTGCTTAATTGCCGCTTGTACAACGGTTTCTTGAGCTGACGTACCTAAAAACTGTAGGCTATAAATACTGTGGTGATTTTGATTTTCTAAATTATTCAAAATTTTGACAGGAAGCTGTTGTTGTAAAACGGTCTGTATAAATGTTTTCGTGGTCGGATGTTGAGGTTGGCTGAAAATTTCTAAAGTCGAACCTGTTTCAATGACTTTCCCTTGTTCCATCACAGCGACATAGTCACAAACCGATTCAATCACATCCATTTCATGCGTCACCATGACAATGGTAATTCCTTGCTCTTTATTAATTTTTTTGAGTAATTCGAGCACAGACTTGGTCGTTTGTGGGTCAAGCGCACTGGTTGCTTCATCACACAGTAAAATTTTAGGATGATTGGCAAGGGCGCGTGCAATACCGACACGTTGTTTCTGACCACCTGAAAGCTCATCAGGGAAGGCATCTTTTTTATGTTTGAGATCAATAAATTCGAGTAATTCATTTAAGCGTTTTTCACGTTCAGCTTTACTAAAACCTAAGAGCTTAAGCGGCATCTCAATATTTGCAGCAACTGTTTTGGTTTGCAGTAAATTGAAGTGCTGAAAAATCATGCCAATATTGGCGCGTTCTTGACGGAGCGAACGAGCATCCAATACAGTAAAGTCTTTTTGATTAATCATCACCTGACCTTCATTGGGTCTTTCCAATAAATTAATCAAGCGAATTAGCGTACTTTTACCTGCACCACTATACCCAATAATGCCAAAAATACTGCCGTGAGGAATCGATAAATTAATCTGATCCAACGCGCGTATAGTTTGACCTTTGAGTTGATAGTGTTTTGAAATATTTTTAAATTCGATCATATCGTCAAGCACTATATATAAAATGAAAAACAGGCAAAGTTAATTTGCCTGTTTATTGAATAGAAGTATATTACTATTTTGATTCAGTGAGGTAGCTAATCGGTTTGTTTACATCAACTTTTGTACCTGCGAATTTTTCTTGAACGAACTGTTTTACCGCTTCAGTATGGTACAACGCACCTACTTTTTGTAAAACTGGATCATTTTGACGATCAGCAGCGGTTGCAAGAATGTTCACATTCATTTTTGTGCTTTGATCGATTGGTTCGTAGTAGATCGCATCTTTCAATACGTTCAAACCACCTTCCATGGCCAACGTATTCCCTAAAACAATTGCATCAACTTCATCTTTCACACGTACAGCAGTTGCCATCTGAATCGGTTTAATCACGATTTGTTTCGCATTTTCGCTTACATCAGCCGTTGTGCCTTTTACATTGTCAAAGTCAGCTTTAAGCTTTACTAAGCCTGCTGATTGTAATAACAATAATGCGCGAGATTCGTTTGCACCGTCATTTGGGATTGCAATCGTTGCGCCTTGTTTAAACTCTTCCAGTTTTTTAACTTTGCTCGAGTAGATACCCATTGGCTCTAAATAGGTAGTCGATAATGGCGCAATCTTATCTTGATTAGATTCATTGAAAGCAACCAAATAAGCATAAGATTGGAAAGCATTCACATCAATTTCTTTATTGGCTACAGCTGTGTTCATCGCAACATAGTCAGTAAAGTTTTTAATTTCAAGCTTTAAACCGGCTTCTTTGGTTTCAGGTAAAGACGCGATGTGACGCCATGTGTCAGCATCTGAACCGGTTGACGCGATAGTTACGGTTTGAACTGCTGCTGTATCTGTTGGTTTAGCTTTAGCTTCAGGAGCAGGAGTTTCTTGTTTAGAACAACCTGCGATAGCTACGCTTAATCCCAATACAAGACCAATGATCTTTTTCATAAATGTTCCCTAGAGTAAATGAAATATTTACTCTAAATTTGAGTGAGTATAATGAGTGTTGCATAGTATGCATTTACGCTAAATACACTCAAAAGACTCAAAGTATTGCTGTATTATGCAAATGACAGGATGTTATTTCTTTCTTTAAAACCCTAAGATTAAAAGCGATTATTGTAGAAATAATATGTCGATATTTGCTTGTGGATTTGAATTTATCTTATCAGTAAATTGTTATCTGATATAGTGTAAACAATTAAGTTTTTTATCTAATAATATGATTAAGGTTTGTATTTTTATTTAAATTACCTAGATATTACAAAAGCTTATATTGATTGTTTAAGTTTTTATATTTCTGCTTTTGACTTGATATAATATTTTATTGAATATAAATAATATATATCGAAATTGATCAAAGTTTAAATTAATCTCGGACAAGCTAGTTTCACTAACTTATGAAATATGATCTATGCGCTGATTCGATTCTCAGCATATCGAATGTAAGGTGTAAAAATTTATGAGTCGAAGTTCATAGCGATGCAATCAGCTGAGTGTTCAAGGTCCAAATGGATGTATTTTAGTAATTATTTTTTTCATTTTGATCTTATCGTCTGTTTTTATGAAAGTTAATTAGATCTAAAAATAAGACTTAATTGCACAACCTCAGTGATGACAATCGCTATTCTATTTTATCACCTAGGTTGATATTCAGAACTCGGGTGGAACAGTCTTACTTAATGTCTGCAAACTCACTGATTGGACGGTTTACCTGAAATTTAGTGCCATCAAATTTCTCAGATAAAAAAGTTTGTACTTTAGCCAAATGATAAAGTTCTCCCAATTTTGCATAAATTGGATCATTTTTATTTTTTTCAGCTACACCTAATAAATTGACATACAAGGTTGTAGTTTTATCTACAGGTTCATGGAATATAGAATCTTTTAATACGTTTAGACCACCTTCAAGCGCAAGGGTATTGCCTAATACAACCGCATCGACATCTTTTTTGACACGAATCGCAGTTGTCATTTGAATGGGTTTGAGTTGGATATCTTTCTTATTTTCAATCACGTCATTGACGCTACCTTTAGCGACATCAAAATCATCTTTTAGCTTGATTAAGCCCGCAGTTTGTAGAAGCGATAAAGCACGTGCTTCATTGGCTGTATCGTTCGGAATAGCAATAGTTGCACCTTGTGGGAACGCTGAAACAGTCTTAATGTTATTGGTATAAATACCCATTGGCTCTAAATACGTGGTTGCAACAGCAGCAATTTTATCTTTATTGGCAGCATTGTACGCAGCCAAATAGTTAAATGATTGGAATGCATTGACATCCTGTTCACCGCTAGCCACTGTTGTATTGAGTAATACATAGTCGGTTAAATTTTTAACTTCAAGCTTAATACCGGCTTCTTTGGTTTCAGGCAATCCAGCGATATAATTCCAAATATCAGTATCTGATCCTGTTGAAACAAGGCGAATGGTACGAAGTTCCGCTGAAGTATTGGTATTCGCTGTTTCATGTTCGTTTGATTTAGGCTTTGAGCAAGCTGAAAGCAGTATAGTAAATAGTGCTAAACTGAAAAGGAGAATTTTTTTCATAAGAGATCCAGTGTATTGGGTTTTTTATATGTTGATTCCTTATTAGAAGAGTAACGATGTTTTTGCTGTTTCTATAGTTTTATTTTCACTATATAAAGTTTGAAATAAGCTATCACAAGATTGGGAACATCTTTGATGTGAATGCGCTATCACATGATTATTGGGATTGATTGCAGATTTATAGCAATTATGTGGGTTGTTGCTTAACTACAATGAGTATTCAGATGATAAATATCCAGTGGATTAATCATCATTAAAATCGAAATTAAATAGAGCATGTAAAGGCACATAAAGAACCCCGCATTCAGCGGGGTTTTTCTTAATTAAAATACAGATTAAGCATTTTCACGCGCAATGGCACGGTAACCAATATCTTTACGGTATTGAACACCATCAAACGTTACTTTTTCACAAAGCTCTAAAGCTTTTGCTTGAGCTTCGCCAATCGTACCGCCAAGTGCAGTTACACATAACACACGACCACCCGCAGTTACGATATCACCATTCTCAAGTGCTTTAGTCCCTGCATGGAATACTTTCGCATCGGTCATGATCGTGTCTAGACCTGTAATGACATCGCCATTGCTTGAAGTTTCAGGGTAGCCACGTGACGCAAGTACGATACCAACCGTTTTGCGTTCATCCCACTCTGCTTCCGCAGGTAAGTTACCCGCAATACCAGCTTCAACTAATTCAACTAAAGATGATTTTAAACGCATCATGATGGGTTGAGTTTCAGGGTCACCAAAACGACAGTTGAATTCGATCACTTTAGGTTGACCTTGTTCATCAATCATCAAACCTGCATACAAGAAACCTGTGTAAACATGACCGTCTTTTTTCATGCCTTCAACAGTTGGACGCATTACTTCATTCATGGCTTTTTCAAACACTTCTGAAGTTACAACAGGAGCAGGAGAGTAAGCACCCATACCACCCGTGTTTGGACCTTGGTCACCTTCAAAGATACGTTTGTGATCTTGTGAAGTTGCCATTGGTAAAATGTTGTCGCCATCAATCATACAAATGAAAGAAGCTTCTTCACCTGCAAGGAACTCTTCGATCACAACACGAGAACCTGCATCACCAAATTTGTTGCCTGCAAGCATGTCATCAATTGCGTCATATGCTTCTTGATTGGTCATGGCAACGATCACGCCTTTACCCGCAGCAAGACCATCAGCCTTGATCACAATTGGCGCACCATTTTTTTCGACAAAAGCTTTTGCCGCATCGACTTCTGTAAATACGTCATAGAAAGCAGTTGGAATGTTATGGCGTTTTAAGAAATGCTTTGCAAATGCTTTAGAGCCTTCAAGCTGAGCCGCATATTGTGTCGGGCCCCAAACTTTAACGCCCGCCTCACGACAAGCATCAACTACACCATTTACAAGTGGTGCTTCTGGACCAACGATCACAAGTTCAACCGCATTGTTTTTTGCAAAGTCGATAATTGCAGCATTGTCTAAAATGCTTAAATTGACGTTTTCACATTTGTTTTCAGTTGCAGTGCCTGCGTTACCTGGTGCGACAAAAACTTTAGCTACTTTTTCATCTTGTGCGATTTTCCATGCCAACGCATGTTCACGACCGCCATTACCCAAAACTAAAATATTCATCGGTTCATACTCCATGAATCGAAAATGACATAAAGTCCTCAGCCTAAAAATAGGAGAGGACTTTATGTCAGATTAAAAATCTATGTGCTTTAATGTAAATGACATTGTCATTACAAAACTCACCATCAATTAGTGACGGAAGTGACGCATACCTGTGAACACCATTGCAATACCAGCTTCATCCGCTGCTGCAATTGTTTCTTCATCACGCATAGAACCACCCGGTTGAATAATACATTTGATCCCTGCTTTGGCAGCGTTATCAATACCATCACGGAATGGGAAGAATGCGTCAGATGCCATAACTGCACCTTCAACAACGAGTCCTGCATGTTCAGCTTTAATCGCAGCAATACGAGCAGAGTTAACACGGCTCATTTGACCAGCGCCCACACCAATGGTTTGACGGTTTTTAGCATATACAATCGCATTTGATTTCACGTATTTCGCGACTTTCCAAGCAAAAATCATGTCGTCAATTTCTTGTTCAGTTGGCGCACGTTTAGTCACAACTTTAAGATCATCTTTAGTAATCATGCCTAAGTCTTGATCTTGTACTAATAACCCGCCATTGACGCGTTTATAGTCAAGTTGTGCAGTACGTTCATCAATTGCTGGTAATTCGCCACATACCAATACGCGTACGTTTTTCTTCGCACCAGTGATTTCAAGCACGCCTTCAGCAACACTTGGAGCAATGATTACTTCCACAAATTGACGATCAACAATTGCTTGAGCTGTTGCAACGTCTAATTCACGGTTAAATGCAATGATGCCTCCGAATGCAGATTCAGGATCTGTGGCATAAGCTAAATCATATGCAGCTTTAATACCGTCTAAAGATACTGCAACGCCACATGGGTTTGCGTGTTTTACAATGACACAAGCAGGTTTAGCGAATGATTTAACACATTCAAGCGCTGCGTCAGTGTCTGCAATGTTGTTATAAGAGAGTTCTTTACCTTGTAACTGTTGTGCCGTTGAAACAGATGCTTCAGTTGCAGCAGAGTCAACATAGAATGCAGCAGATTGATGTGGGTTTTCACCGTAACGTAAATCTTGCGCTTTATTTAATTGCGTATTGAACGTACGTGCAAATTTGTCTGCTTGACCTTCTTCCTTACCAACGCGTGCGCCTAAGTAAGAGGCGATCATGCCGTCGTATTGTGCAGTATGTTCAAATGCTTTAACTGCTAGATCGAAACGAGTTGCATGAGATAAGCTGCCTTCAGCCTTTAATTCAGCAACAACAGTATCATAATCAGATGCGTTAACAATAATACCCACAGATGCATGGTTTTTTGCCGCAGCACGAACCATCGTTGGACCACCGATGTCAATATTTTCAATTGCATCAGCCAGTGAACAATTTGGTTTAGCGACAGTCGCTGCGAATGGATATAGGTTAACCACAACCAAGTCGATCGCATCGATGTTGTGTTCAGCCATTACAGCTTCGTCTAAACCACGACGAGCTAAAATACCACCATGAATTTTCGGATGTAGTGTTTTAACACGACCGTCCATCATCTCTGGGAAACCTGTATGCTCTGAAACTTCAACAACAGCGACACTATTGTCTTTCAACAATTTATATGTACCGCCAGTTGATAAAATTTCTACCCCTAGAGCAACAAGTTGTTGTGCAAATTCAACAATACCAGTTTTGTCAGAAACAGAGATTAAAGCGCGCTTAATAGTCATGATCTTCGTCACAGTCTTATAGAAACAGATTAAAACAAATTTGCGAAATGCAAGTTAAAAAAAATGCCTGCGAAATCGCAAGCATTTTATCATTTATTCACTCATTAAACCGTGAGCTTTCAACTTTTTACGTAAAGTACCACGGTTTAATCCGAGGATCTCGGCAGCACGCGTCTGATTACCACGTGTGTATTCTAATACTACAGATAAAAGAGGTTTCTCCATTTCTGCTAGCACCATGTCATAAACCTGAGATGGCTGCTCACCTTGCAACTGTGCAAAATAATGGCGAACTGCGCGATCTACGTGAATACGAAGAGCGACATCAGATTGTGCAGTAAAAATAGGAGATTTGCTATTCATGCGAGATAATCCGAAAATCAATAATCACTTGGGTGAAGTGATAAAATGTGGTCAAAGTAAAAAACGAGCCCCGTTCTAGATCCTAAAACGGATGGCTCTAAAACAAGAACTTTAGCTTGCCATATAAATAACAATTGCGCGAAATTTAACCGTAACAATACTTTAATATTTGTTACTGGCTATATTCAAAAAAAGAAAAAACTCCATGCGCAAAATATTTAAATTAAGCACAATAGTGAGAAGTATTTTTTTGAAAAATTGCGAGAAGTTGCTATGGCATAGCTTTCGTGGCGCGTATCATACCATTGTCTTAGAAAAAGTGAGCAAGAAAACTACATTTTTTTTCACTTTTTTATGTTTTTTTTTAGTTTTAAGGACGTATCACTTCTAATTTATATCGATCAAAGGAATTTTTAGGTTTATTTACGCTAAATTCGAAACGATATGGGCTTTTTGTGGGAATCCGTGTAATTCCATTTAAACTTTTGATTAAATATTCAGAAGGTGTTTTTATCTGTTTAAGCACAATTTTGTCATCTTTGATTAAAGTGACTTTAATCAAAGGCAGTGCTAAGCCTTTTTGATATTGATTGATCAATTGACCTTTAAATAGAGTCGACTGGTCGTTTGCATCTACCAAGGCGATATGACTCATTTTGATCTGCATGTAGCGTTCATCAATCGTTTCACAGTTGAAAGCATGACAGGTTGCAATAAATGCTGAATTGATGAATGGATGACGATCTAAAAAATTCGGGTTAAACCACAAAATTTGAAATATGAGTAAAAGTGCCAAAATGAAATTGGCAAAGGTCCAAATCAGATAATACAGCGTGCTGTGTGCTTGTGGATCTTGAGAGGCAATATTGTGCTGTGAAGAAAGATTTAGCGAAGGGTAGTTGGTAATCGGGTCTTTATTAAAGGTATTTAAATTATTCAGGTAAGTCCTGAGGTTAATATTGGATCCTTCGATTTTGCGCTCGAAAATGTCCAGTACATGAGTCTCCGATGCATATTCTTCAAAATCTAATTTTTGAGAGTAAGGAGAATGCTCTGAACTGAGCATTAGATCAGCGTCATCATTGTCTATTTTAACCAAATGAACCAATGCATTGAATTGAGCAGAACATTTTGGACAACAAACCATACCCTGCGAAATCGTTAATTGAGTCACGGAGACCTTATAAACGGTATGACAATTTGGGCAGCGGGTTTGTTTTTCAGTCATAGTATAAAATGAGTTAATTGAATTGATGGCGTTTACCGGAAATTCGGCACCAATGGCCGTCTCGTTTTTCTACATCTAATATATCAAAATATTCAGAATAAACACGAGAAACATCATCAACTTGCTCTTCAATCACACCTGCAAGTGCGAACTCACCCCCAGATTTAATCAATGTTGAGAAGTCAGCCGCAAGTGCCATAAGAGGGCCTGCTAAAATGTTCGCAACAAAGACATCCGCTTTTTGATCACCAAGCTCTTGATTAAACTCTTCTTGCAGACCCACATAAAGTTTATCCAGTACACCATTTAAATCTGCATTTTGTTGTGTGGCTAAAACGGCTTGTGGATCAATATCTGTAGCATAGACTTTTTTAGCACCCAGCAACAGAGCAGCTACACCTAAAATGCCTGAACCACAACCATAATCAATCACAATTTTGTCTTTCACATCCGTTTTGCCTAACCATTGTAAGCAAAGAAATGTAGATGCGTGATTACCTGTACCAAATGCTAGACCTGGATCAAGTTTAATATTCACAGCATCTGCTTCAGGCGCTTCCATCCATTCAGGAACAATCCAATATTTTTCACCAATTTGAATCGGTTCGTAGGCATCCATCCATGTACGTTCCCATTCTTGATCTTCCATGAACTCACTACGCATCGGTTCAGTTGGAAGTTGAGTACGGATAAAGGTCTCAAGCGCTACAACATCAATCTGTTCATCATCTTCCTGAGCATAGATGCCCGTTACAATGACTTTATTCCAAAGCGGTGTCTCACCTGGAAGTGGTTCAAGTAAATCTTGATTTTCAGCATCATCTAAAGTCACGCTCACAGCACCAAGCGATTCTAAAAGCGTCTCGGTGAATTCGACTTGTAACTTTTCAACAGTAATATGAATTTGTAACCACTTCACAGTATTAAAACCTAAAAATATATTGGATGGCGTATTGTAACTTATTCGACAGAGGTGTGTCGGGATTTAGCTTTCATGCTGAGTGAAATAGATAAAGGGCATTCTTTTGAATACCCTTTTAATATGTATGGTTGAAATTTATAAAATCTAAGTTTGTGCATTTATCTCAGCTTGCTTTTGCGTGATCGGTGCAAAGCGATTCAACAAAAAACCAAAGATCATGGCGAAAATGTACATAAAGATTGAATAAATCGCAGCAGGCATGGCAATCGGGGTGCTATGTAAAATTGTAAGAGCAATGGTCATGGAAAGTGTACTGTTATGAATCCCGATCTCGAATGCGCATGCTCGTGCTTGAAAGCTTGGAATGCCAAAGAATCGTGGTAAGAAATAACCCACACATAAGCTAGCGAAGCAGAATAAAGCCGTTGCAAGACCGACTTGACCGATATAATTCATCATATTTGCACGTTCGGAGTAAATTGCGCCGATTACAATCAGAACTAAAAACAGCACCGCAAAAATACGAACAGGTTTTTCTAATTTATCAGCAATATTCGGTGCATAACGTCGCACCAACATACCGATACTGACAGGAATTAAAATAATCGCAAAAACTTGTAAAATTTTACTGAATTGTAAACCAATTTGCGTGGAGTCTTGAATAAAATGATGAATCGCAAAGTTAACAATCAGTGGAAGCGTCACAGCGGCGATAATGGCATTAATCGCAGTTAATGTAATATTTAAAGCCACATCTCCACGGAATAAATAACTAAACAGATTGGCTGTTGCTCCACCTGGTGATGCTGCCAATAAAATCAGACCCACTGCCAAAAGTGGTGGCAAATTCAACACCTTGCAAATTAGAAAAGCGATTGCAACCAAAATCACCAATTGTGAAAACAGTGCAATCAACACGGCTTTAGGGTGTTTGGAAACACGAGCGAAATCTTTGAGTGTGAGTTCTAAGCCTAATCCTGCCATGACAATGGCAAGTGCAAGTGGCAAAAAAATTGTGATTAATCCATTATCCATATATTCGTCCTGAATAGATTATTGTTTTAATTTAGGAATTCGATCTAATATTCGAATATTATTGAGCTTCAGTTTTAGCTTCTAAATCAAAAAAAAGCAATCAAATCGTTAGAAATGATTGCTTTAAGTGACATGAGTTGTGACTAGGGTTTATTTGGAACGACCGATTAAGTCTTGGGCATCGGTGGTGCATAACCTAGCGCGCATTTTCCTTTATAGTCTTTTCCTTCAATATTAATCGATTTAACATCAGCATCCGTTTTACAGCTCGAAATTAACGGCTCCTCAGTCCCTTTTAAACCTGTTGCATTACTTGGAAAAAATTGCGTTTGACAGGTGCCATTCCAAATGATTCCTTTATATGGAAAACTCACTTCGGCACCTTCAGTTTTTCCTTTACAGACATTTTGATACTGTTTGGCGTTATAGGTGTTTTCAACCTTATCATTTGCAAAACCAGTGGTCGTCATCGCCATGCAGATACATAAAGGCATGAATATTTTTTTGAAATTCATATCGTCTATCCTTGTGCTGAGTTAACTTTTAATATGCTATAAAAATAAGCAATACAATGACATGGTAATGATGTAAATAATTCATTTTTACATGTATCTAATCATGAATGGAACATTCCTATTTTGAGTTGAAATACCTTTACCAATCATGAAATCTTTTAAATCAACTGTAATCGTCGGTTGCGAATTAATGCAAGAGAATGTGCCTCTTGTGTTTTAAAATTTGCTATAATTTCCAGTCATTATTTTTATCTCCTAAATACCACTATGCATTATCCTAAAGTTTACGATGTCATTGTTATCGGTGGCGGTCACGCAGGTACGGAAGCGGCTTTGGCTGCAGCACGTATGGGACGACAGACATTGCTCCTTACTCATAACATTGAGACTCTAGGGCAGATGAGCTGTAATCCCGCGATTGGTGGTATTGGTAAATCGCATTTAGTCCGTGAAATTGATGCTTTGGGCGGTGCAATGGCACTGGCTGCCGATAAAGGTGGTATTCAGTTCCGTATTCTAAACTCACGTAAAGGTGCTGCGGTACGTGCGACGCGTGCGCAGGCTGACCGTGTACGTTTTAAAGCTGCGATTCGTGAGACTTTAGAAAACCAAGCAAATTTAGACATTTTTCAGCAAGCTGCTGATGATTTAATCGTTGAAGGCGATACCGTTAAAGGTGTAGTCACTCAAATGGGAATTCGCTTTGATGCGAAAACTGTAGTACTGACAGCAGGAACATTCTTGGGCGGTGTGATTCACGTAGGACTCGAAAAATCGAGCGGTGGTCGTGCAGGTGATCCACCTTCAATTTCATTAGCTCATCGTTTACGTGAGTTGAATCTTCCTGTAGGTCGTTTAAAAACGGGTACGCCACCTCGTATTGATGCGCGTTCCGTTGATTTCTCTGTGATGACAGCTCAGCCGGGTGATTTTCCATCTCCTGTAATGTCATTCATGGGTGATGCTTCAATGCATCCTGAACAAGTAAATTGCTATATCACGCATACCAATGAAAAAACACATGACATCATTCGTGGTGGTTTAGACCGTTCACCGATGTATACCGGTGTGATTGAGGGTGTAGGTCCACGTTACTGCCCATCGATTGAAGATAAAATTCACCGTTTTGCCGATAAAGACTCTCATCAGGTATTCCTTGAGCCTGAAGGTTTAGATACGCATGAGCTTTATCCAAATGGTATTTCAACATCGCTTCCATTTGACGTTCAGTTTGAATTAGTGCGTTCAATGAAAGGTATGGAGAATGCACACATTCTTCGTCCAGGTTATGCGATTGAGTATGATTACTTCAACCCACAAGCGTTGAAATTCTCTTTGGAAACTAAAGCCATTAATAATTTGTACTTTGCTGGTCAGATTAACGGTACAACAGGTTATGAAGAAGCGGGTGCGCAAGGTCTACTTGCCGGCTTGAATGCTGCACGTCGTGCATGGGATCAAGAGCAATGGACACCGAAACGTGATGAAGCGTATATGGGGGTATTGGTTGACGATTTAATCACGTTGGGTACCAAAGAACCGTACCGTATGTTCACATCACGTGCCGAATATCGTTTAATGCTTCGTGAAGACAATGCGGATCAGCGTTTAACAGCAATCGGTCGTGAACTTGGCTTGGTAGATGATACGCGTTGGGCGTCTTATTGTGAAAAAATGGAAGCAGTCGAGCGCGAAACTGGTCGTTTACAACATCTATGGGCTGCACCCAACAACCCAATGGGTAAAAAGTTTGTAGAAATGACAGGTGCTGATCTTTCTAAAGAATGTTCTGCAATTGATCTATTGAAACGCCCAAATATCAACTTTGCTCAAATCGCAGAATTGACAGATTCTGAAGTAACGCCATTTGTCGGTGAGCAAATTGAAATTGCAGTGAAATATGCAGGTTATATTAACCGTCAGCATGAAGATGTTGCTCAAATGAAGCGTTTGGAAGATACCAAGATTCCAGCTGATTTTGACTACGATATTGTCTCTGGTTTGTCTCGTGAGATTACTTTGAAGCTTAAAGATGTTCGCCCTGAAACACTTGCTCAAGCAAGTCGTATTCCAGGCGTGACACCTGCTGCAGTTCAATTGGTCATGATTACAATTCGTAAGAATGCTCAGACGAAAAAGTCTGCTTAAGTTGTAAATTCTACAGTTGTAAATTCTTTAGTTATAAAATAACAGTTAAACAAAAGCCTGCAAATTGCAGGCTTTTTCAATTTTTAGTCTTTCATACCAAAATTAAAGATTAGTTAAGCTGTTTTAATTATTTTTCATACTGGATTTACGATGCTACTTTATTTTTACACCAACAACGAGAGGTAAGCATCATGACTAAAAAAGCGATTCGCTATAATGGCTATGAACTTGCATGCTGTATGATGCAATGCTAAATATTCATTTATGCATCAATCTAAAGATCAATCATCTACAACAGATGCCGGGGTTAAACACTGTTGTAAATCCTAACCATATAAAAAGATTTTGATTTTAGATAACCATCCTAAAAATTTTAGATAGAGCCGAATTAGGCTCTTTTTTTATGCGGATTTTTAGAATAAAAACATAAAGTAAATGTGATTATTCAATTTCATGTACTGCATTGAAGACATTGAGCGGTTCAATACGAATAATTTTCTTACCAAAGCTTCTTAGCCACCACACCAATTGAGAAGTAAAGGGAACACTGGCACTGACTTTGTACAAATCATCTGAAATTTGCGTAATGGTTTGCTCTCTACTGAGCTGGCTTTCGGAAAAATATAATGCATCGGCTTCATTCATGATCAATTCAAGCTCAACATGCTCAGTCGGTTTATCAAAATCAACACGGAAGCCTAAAGCACCTGAATCAATATAAGCATCAATATCAAAATTCACAGGGTGGAGGGCACGTGTATCAAGTACAGAAGCAGATTTAAAACGATGAAGTGCAAAGGTTTGAACTTCAGTTTTATCATGACGAGTACAAATGAGATAAATAATCGAACCCTTCTGAACTAAAGCAAGCGGATTCAGAATATAACTACGATCTTCACCCAATGGACCACGAGCGCGATAGACACATTCAATTTGCTTATCTTGCAATAAGCCTTCATAAATCGCTTGCTGTGCATATTTTTCAACCACAGGCGGAATCAGGGGTTGATTGGCAGGGACAATACGAACACGGTTAATCCACTGGCGAACGTTATTTTGAGTTGAAAGGCTACGACGAGCCAAGTCAAACCAAGGGTTCATTTCTTCGATTAGGCTGGGTGGGAGTAAATGTTTTAAATGTTCTTCAACCATCATAAATGTCACAGCTTGAGAGCTGGTCATATGTGGTAAGCTTTGGATAGGCGCATCTGAGCGCCAACGCCAGCCTTGTGGTACGGTTTTATTACTTTCAATAGGAAAGCGCTGAGAAATTTGATTTAAGTCTCGTTGAATGGTACGCAAGCTAATTTCGATACCTTCACGCTCAAGGGTTTCTTGAAGTTCACGTGTTCCCATCCACTTTCCAGTCGAAAGTCGAGAGAGAATTTGCCATTGTCGATACAGGCTATTTGAGGTTTCTTTTTCTTGTGATGACATAATCTAATATTAACAATGACTTTAAATTTACTCTGACACAATAAGAAAACTGAGTCAGATTATCAAGCCTCAATTTTCTATATTTAGAAACAACTTAAATCAATAAACACATTGAATGGATCTTCTAGATCAGTAATTAATAGAGATAAGCCAATGTTTTGTTTGTTTGGCACTCAATTTGCTTAATGACTTAATGACTTAATGAATTGAATAGAGATAATAATTTAAAATAATGATGAGGTCTGTATGCTTAAAGAGGATAAAGATACAACTTCGAATGGTTTTACAACAAAGACGCAAGTTGCGTTTGAAAAATCAGTAAAAATCGAAGTAGAACATAACAGTACAGCTTATTTATTCGACCATTTAAAATCAGAATTTTTTAATGAAATGTTGGATGATGCGAGTATTTCAGGTGAATCATCTAAAAAGATTGAATCATGGCTATGTGAGCGAAGTCTGGATGAGCTCAAAGCATTAAACTTAAAAGCCAAAGAGCATTTTATACATCAAGGTATCACTTTTACTGTTTACGATGATCAAGAAGGCACCGATCGAATTATTCCGTATGATTTAATTCCGCGTGTGATTGCTAAACAACAATGGACAAAAATAGAGCAGGGTTGCGCGCAAAGGGTGCAAGCATTAAACCATTTTTTACATGATATTTATCATCATCAAGACATTTTGAAAGACGGTATTATTCCAGAGCTCCCAGTGCTTACGCATGAAGCATATCAACCATTAATGTGTAATCACACATTGAAAGGGAAAATTTATAGCCAAATCAGCGGTATTGATATTGTTCGAGATAAACGAGGAGATTTCTTTGTTCTGGAAGATAATTTAAGAACACCGTCTGGTGTTTCTTATATGTTAGAAAGCCGTAAGATCAGTGAAAAATTAATGCCTGAACTTTGTCAAAAAAGTAATTTGATGGGCATTGAACAATATCCGCAACTACTAAAAGAAATTCTGATTGAAAATGCATACGTGGATCAGCCTTTTATTGTCGTGCTGACCCCGGGGCGTTATAACAGTGCATTTTATGAACATTGCTTTTTAGCAAGGGAAATGGATGTACCTTTGGTAACAGGAAGTGACCTTTTTGTTGAAAACTGCAAGGTTTATGTCAAAACGGTTTGGGGGAAACAGCAAGTCAATGTTATTTATAGACGTTTAGATGATGTTTACTTAGATCCCTTATTCTTTATGCCGACGAGTACTCTAGGTGTTCCGGGCCTAATGTCTGCCTATTTACACCATAATGTCGTCATTGCGAACGCACCAGGTACAGGTGTAGCTGATGACAAATCGATCTATCCTTATGTAGATCAGATGATCAAATATTACTTGGGCGAACAGGCGATTTTAAAAAATGTACCGACGTATCAGTGTCGCGATCCCGATGCCTTGGACTATGTCAATCGAAACTTAGATCAATTGGTGGTTAAAGAGGCGCAAGGTTCAGGTGGTTATGGCATGTTGATTGGACCTCAGTCGACCTCGCAAGAGATTGATACTTTCCGAATCAAGTTGCTAGCCAACCCACATCATTATATTGCTCAGCCCACGTTAGCACTTTCCGTTGCACCGACCATGACCGATTTTGGTATTGCGGAAAGACATATTGACTTACGACCTTTCGTTTTAAGTTCGCCGTATAGAACTGAAATTGTGCCTGGTGGTTTGACACGTGTAGCGATGCAACAAGGATCGCTGGTGGTGAACTCTTCACAAGGTGGTGGCATTAAAGATACATGGGTCGTTGACACACCTCATTCCTAATGAAATCAGGACAAGGACATGATTATTCTAAACAGTAATGCACAAAATATTTATTGGGTCGGCCGTTACCTTGCTCGTATTCAAGATTTATGCGGTCAATTCCCATTTCAAAATGATGAACAAGCTTTAGCCTATGCACATGCATTTTGCCTTCCAGCATTTAATGCAAGTTCACTGAATGAATTGGTGATGAGTCCAGAACAGCCTGCATCGTTCTACCAGCAATTCCAATTGGTGATCAATAATATTCAAGACCTGCGCGGTGTACTTTCAATTGATGCTTATTGTGAATTGAAACACATGATTGATACAGCAAAATTCAATGCAGGGCTTATTTGCACGGTTGTTGATGAATGTAGCGATGTGCTTGAGTCTGAAAATGAAGATATTTTCCTATTTTTCAGTATGGGACAACTGTTTGAAAATCTGGATCGCCAAATACGCTTAAACGAAAGTATTGATCAAACGATTCAATCACTCAGTGCTTTGATTGAAATGTTGAAAGCAAAGGGTTGGGATAGTATTGATGAAGCATGGCAACATTTATTGCATCAACGTAATGCGCACAGCTTTTATCAATTAAATGACCAAGTTCAATGTTTATTTGAGGTGGATGCATGAAAGTGATGATTAATCATCAAACCCACTATGTCTATACTGAGCAAGCTAAAAACAGTATTCAATACATTAAAATGACACCGCAAAATAATACACATCAGCAGGTGTTATCTTGGGGGATCAGTGTGCCGGGTTTAGTGCAACAACAATTAGATGCCTTTCAAAATGTCTGGTTAACCAGTTCACAGCGATTCAGTTATCAAACGATGACGAT
Source organism: Acinetobacter sp. CY79 (assembly GCF_059515845.1). Classification (NCBI taxonomy): domain Bacteria; kingdom Pseudomonadati; phylum Pseudomonadota; class Gammaproteobacteria; order Moraxellales; family Moraxellaceae; genus Acinetobacter; species Acinetobacter sp. CY79. The sequence continues at coordinate 60,421 of NZ_JCAKMY010000002.1, read as the reverse complement.
CATGGCTCAAGGAACGATCGATATTCAGCAAGATTATGCTCAGGCGATTGAGATTGGTTTAAGACCCAGTATATTTTTGCAGATGACGCCGAGTACGGTCTGTGATGATCAAATGATTCAATTCGCTCGAAGCTATGTACCCTATACGAATCATCAAAATTTAGTTCGATTGTCTGAGGCCCTATTGCAATATATGCCTTATATCAGTTATAGCACTCAGGTAACGACGACAGCACTTGAGGCATTTCACCATCAACAAGGGGTTTGCCAAGATCACAGTCATGTCTTTATCGCGATGTGTCGAGCATTGGGTATTCCTGCTCGCTATGCATCAGGTTATCTTTATGTTCCTGAGTCCATTCATTTGGCAAGTCATGCATGGGCAGAGGCATTTGTAGATGGTAAATGGCATACTTTTGATGTGAGTAATCAAAAATATACACCGAGTTCACATATTTATATTGCAATTGGTCGTGATTATTGGGATGTTGCACCTATTAGAGGGGTGCGCGAAAAAGGGGGTATTGAAAGCATGAGTACAATTGTGCAAGTACTACCTTGTTAGAAAAAATAAAGGAAAAGTAATGACATACTGTTGTGCGATGCGTTTAAAAGATGGTTTGGTATTTATTAGTGATACAAGAACCAATGCTGGGGTTGATCATATTTCTGTCTTCCGCAAGTTATATACTTTTGGAATTCAGGGAGAAAGATTTATCACGATTCAAACGTCTGGAAATCTCGCAACGACTCAAGCCGTGATTGGACATTTAAAAAATCAATTAGATCTTAAGCAAGAACCCAACTTGTACAGTGTAAATACCATGTTCGAAATGGCTGAATTGGTGGGTCATACGGTCAGACGTGTGATCGCAGAAGTGACAGTGGATCAGCAAGAACAAAGTAATTATTACTGTAGTTTATTGGTCGGTGGGCAAATTTTAGGTGAAGATATTCAACTTTATAATATCTATCCTCAGGGTAACTTTATTAGTGCAACCAGTGATACGCCTTTCTTTCAGATTGGGGAAAGTAAATATGGAAAACCTATTTTAGATCGTGCACTTTCTTACGAGACAGGTTTGTCAGATGGGCTGCGCTGTGGGTTAATCTCATTCGCTTCGACTTTAAGGTCTAATGTTTCGGTTGGTATGCCTTTGGATGCCGTGATTTATCAAAAAGGTTCTCTGATTATGCCAGCGGGTAAGCGTATCTATGAAGAAGATGCTTACTTTACCCATATTAGTAAGCGATGGTCTGAAACCTTAAAACAAGGTTTGCAAGAACTTCCAGCACCGACTGATGATTACTTTCATTAAGATGATTGTGTATTAAAAATTCTCATGTTTCATACCTTTACTAATGATTGCATGTTAATCTCAAATTCTACGGATAAGAATAAGAGTTCATCATGCATCAGTTCTGTTATGCAAGTGAAAGTACATCTGATAAAAAAAGCTTGCTGAAAAATCTGACGATAATACTCAGTGAAGCTCGTGATTTTAATTATAAGCACCAGATATCAGGTGTTTTGTATTATGCCAATGGCTATTTTTTTCAGTACTTAGAAGGTGAGTTAGAAATCCTGAATCTGCTGTTAAATAAATTAAATAATGATTCAAGGCATGACAATATCAAACTATTTGCAATTAAATCTTTAGAACAGAGATTATTCCCAGATTGGTCTATGAAATATATTTCTAGAAATCACCAGATTCATCAATTTTGTCAGTCTCTAGGTTTTGATGGTTTTAAACCACATTTTTTTCAACAAAATCATGTTGATGATCTGATTTTTTTCATGGTCAATACAGCGTCGGTTGAACTTGTAGACAATTAAAAAAAATCCAAGCAATGCTTGGATTTTTTTGTATGACTTAGATTTTTATTCTTTTAGGTCGCTGACTCAATCGACACAGTAATTCATAGCCAATGGTTCCATTGGCTTCAGCAACATCATCCACTAATCGCGTCGCACCCCAAAGTTCAACTGTCGTACCAATTTCAGTTTTCAGATTCGTTACATCAATGGCAATCATATCCATAGCAACACGACCAATAACACGTGTGAGTTGTCCATCAATCGCTACATAGTTTTGTTTTGGAAAGGCACGTGGATATCCATCACCATAACCAATGGAAACAATGGCGAGTTGCATTGCTTCATCTGCGACAAAGTGTGAACCATATCCGACAGCTTCGCCAGCTTGAATATCATTCAGTGCAATGATTTCAGCGCTAAAGGTCATCACTGGTTTTAAATCAAGATCGTGAATATTGCGATTTGCAAATGGTGTTGCGCCGTAAAGCATGATGCCTGGACGGACAAAATCAAAGTGAAGCTCAGGATATTTATAGATAGCAGCAGAGTTACAACACGATGCTAATATTGGGGCACAGTCATTTTTAATTTTTAAGAATTGACGAATTTGTTCATCATTTAAGGGATGATCGGCATCTGCATTGGCAAAATGCATCGCCAATACGCATGTAAATCCTTCAGCTTTCAGTTGATTGATTACATCTTTAATCGCATCAATTTTAAAACCTAAGCGATTCATACCACTGTTGAGTTTTACCCAGACTTTAAGTTCTTTTTGAATGTATTGAACTTTATGACGAATCAGCCATTCAACTTGCGGTGTATGATGTACGACACATTCAATATTTTTTTCGATAATGATCGGCATTTCATCTGCTGAAAAAACGCCTTCAATCAACGTGATCGGTTGTTGATAACCCAACTCACGAATTTCTAATGCTTCTTCTAAACAGGCGACACCAAAGGCATCTGTTTCACTTAAGGCTGCTAAGCAGTCTTTAACTCCATGTCCGTAAGCATTGGCTTTGACCATGCTGACGATTTTAGCGGTAGGGGCAAGTTGTTTGACACGGTTTAAATTATATTGAAGTGCTTGACTGTCAATATAAACTGTTGCTTGGCGCACCTGAGTGACTCCTTCAGGGTTTTTAGGAAAAGACGAAGATGAAGAGGGTTACTCTTCATCGTCATATTGAGCATAGTATTCTGGAGAGAGATTACTGAATTTAGTGTACTGACCTTCAAATGCAAGGCGTACAGTACCAATTGGACCATTACGCTGTTTACCAATAATAATTTCAGCCGTACCAGCCTCTTTGGATTCTTTGTTATAAACCTCATCACGGTAAATAAACATAATCAAATCGGCATCCTGCTCGATCGCACCCGATTCACGTAAATCCGACATCACTGGACGTTTGTTTGGGCGATTCTCAAGAGAACGGTTAAGCTGAGATAGTGCGATCACAGGACACTGCATTTCTTTGGCTAATGCTTTTAAGCTTCGTGAAATTTCACCAATCTCACCCACACGGTTGTCACCCATGCCAGGGACTTTCATCAACTGAAGGTAGTCGACCATAATACAGCCCAGTTTTCCACCATGCTGTTTGGCAATCCGTCTTGCACGGGCACGCATTTCTGTCGGCGGGAGTGCTGATGAGTCATCAATATAAAGATGCTTTTCTTGTAGTTGTAGGATGGTGCCAGTCACCTTAGACCATTCCTCGCCATCCATTTTACCTGAGCGTAAATGACCTTGGTGAACACGTCCCCAAGATGAAATCATACGCATGGCAATCGAATCTGCTGGCATCTCCATGGAAAATACAAGTGCAGGTAAATTTGAGTTAAACAACACACTTTCAACCAAGTTCATCGCCAGTGTTGTTTTACCCATAGAAGGACGTGCAGCAACAATGATCATGTCGCCTGCTTGCATACCTGAAGTTTTGTTATCCAGCTCTACAAAGCCTGTGCTTAAACCTGTAATGCTACCTTCCATTTGGGAAAGTTCATCCAGTTTAGTAATTAAGTCAGCTGTGACGCTACTGATTGTCTTAGGGCCTTGGGCTTTTGCATTATTATTATGTTGTTCTGCAATGGAGAAGATATTGGTTTCAGCCATATCTAAGATTTCACTGACTTCACGACCTTTGGTGTCATAAGCATTCTGTAAAATCTCATTACCGACTTTAATCATATTTCGTAGCGTAGCAAATTCACGAATTTTGGTCGCATAAGTTTCTAAGTTGTAGAAACTGGCAGGGGAGTCCGCCATCAATTGCATCAAATATTCTTCACCGCCGATGGCATCGAGCAAGTTCTGTTTAATGAGCCAGTCATTGACCAAAACAGCATCATAAGGCGAGCTTTCTTGAGCGAGTCTTTCAATTGCGCGATAAATATATTTGTGACGCGTTGCGTAGAAATCATTTTCAGTCAGTACATCACTGACTTGTTCAAATGATTCGGCGACTGTCATGAGGGCAGCGAGTACGGCTTGCTCAATAGATAAATTATGTGGAGGCGTACGAAATTCTTTTAATGGACTTGACTCATTCTTTTTCGAATCATCATTAAATTTTTTTGAATTTGCAGTGGCGGTCGCCTGAGACATATAAACCCTTGATTTTTAATATAACGATTAAACTAAATTGAATATGGCTTATCTTAATAGAAAAGTCATAAACTTGGTATGGATAACTGAATTATCAATCATGGATTGAGCTTAAATCTAAAAAATTCAATTGCGCAAATCACAAATTTTAGAGATAAAAAAAGAGCATGCAAAAGCATGCTCTTTTTTTTGCAAGAAATTACTCAGATACGATCGTAACGAGAACTTCAGCAACAACATCATGGTGCAATTGGATTGCGATGTTGAATTCGCCAGTGTGACGAAGTGCACCGTTCGGTAAACGAACTTCTGCACGGTCAACTTCTAGACCAGCGTTTGTTAACGCGTCAGCGATATCACGAGTACCGATTGAACCGAATAGTTTACCTTCATCACCAGCTTTCGCAGTGATTACGATGTTAACTTCGTCCAATTGATCAGCACGTGCTTGAGCTGCAGCTAAAACATCAGCTTCAGCTTTCTCAAGTTCTGCACGACGAGCTTCAAAAGCAGCAGTATTAGATTCTGTAGCTGCAACAGCCATACCCTGAGGGATAAGGAAGTTACGACCATAGCCAGCTTTTACTGAAACTTTATCGCCTAGTTTACCTAGGTTTTTAATGCGTTGTAATAAGATAATATCCACAGCTCAACCTCACTTATGATTGTCAGTGTAAGGAATCAAAGACAAGTAGCGAGCTTGTTTAATCGCAAGCGCTAATTGACGTTGGTAACGAGCTTTAGTACCTGTAATACGGCTAGGAACAATTTTGCCGTTTTCAGTAATGTACTGTTTTAAAGTATCGATATCTTTGTAGTCGATGTAAGCAACTTTCTCAGCTGTAAAGCGGCAGAACTTGCGACGACGGTAAAAACGTGCCATTGAATGTTCTCCTTATGCTTCAGCAGAGTCTTGAGCTTGTTGTGCTTCTTCACGTTGAGCTTTACGCGCACGTTTTTCTTCAGCACTCTTAGCCAATAAAGACTCTTCAGTGATTGCGTTTTCACGACGAATAATAACGTTACGAAGAATAGCATCGTTGTAACGGAATAATTCTTCTAATTCGTTAAGCGTAGTTTGGTTACATTCAACGTTCATTAAAATGTAATGCGCTTTGTGAATTTTGTTAATTGGGTAAGCCAATTGGCGACGGCCCCAATCTTCAAGACGGTGAATTTGACCTTCAGCATCTTTGATGTGAGAAATGTAGCGTTCTACCATTCCCACAACTTGATCGCTTTGGTCTGGGTGTACCAGAATTACGATTTCGTAGTGACGCATTGTCAGCTCCTTACGGTTTTATGCAGCCCCTAACATAATTGTTAGAAGCAAGGAGTCACAATTAAAGTTATCTAAAAGATAATAAAATTGCGTCGCAAAAAATTGCGAAGCTGTATTTTAGGTAGATTGAGTAATGATTACAAGCTAAAGTTCAATAAAATAGCAGTTTTAAAGATATTTTACGGCCACTATTGAGTTCTATTCAGAATTAATAGTTAATCTCGATGTGTATCCTGAAGCAGGAAGATCACATTTCCTTTAAAGAGTGGATCGTTATTTGGGAAATGTCCATCCCAAACACCGTGTTGGACATAACCAATCTTATAGGGCAATTTCAGCTTGGAAATACGCTTTAAATAGCGTTGATAATTGGGAATGGTCGTTGTGCCTTGATAGGTCTGAATCACCATTTCATCGATATTTTCTCTCAATAATTGGAGTGTTTGTTGATCTTGGATATTGGTCCAATCCATTAAACTGGTCATACTAAGCTGATATTGTCTAGGTAGCTTGGCCCTGAGTTTTTTAAGAAAAAGGGCATAATCTTTTAAATGTTTGGTTCGGGCATCAAAATCAATTTGAATACCTATAATCTGGTTGCCTGAGTTTTCCCATTGATGAATCCGTTTTAGGATTTTATCTAATTCTTGATCTTGCCAATTCAGGTGATAATTTCGAAAAACTAACCAAATCTTTTGATGTGGAATTTTAACGACGGGAATTCCTTGGGGAGTCAAAATAGATTGCTTGGAACGTTTATCGACTCTGACTTCACCTTGTAAAATATAGACTTCTTTTGCTTTGGTTAAATACGGGGCAGTTTTTATATTTCCCCAAATCCAGAATGAATCAAAATCATCTGCATTGATCTGATCTTGAGATGAAGCAGATTGACTTGGATGGCATGCCAATAAACCACAGCAGAAAAATAAGCATAACATCCAAGTTTTTTGCATAAACATTTAAAATTACCAATAATATTTCAAAGATTTAGCCCACGTGGTATTTGGGTAATTTTGTTTAATTTGATCAAACCACTGTTTACGAACGGGTTTGGCAACATCTTGATCACCACATTCATTCATACCACTCGGTGAGTAGCACATAATGGCTCTATACAATGCATATGCATGTAATTCTCCGGGGCTACCTGCTTGAATAATGTTTTTATAAATATTTCCACGTGCAAATGATTTTCCTTGAAAAGTATGTTGAGCGCTTTCAGCAGTCATTTGATAGGGGAAACCATAGTGAGATTGACGTGTGTACTCTCCTAAGCAGACATTTAACAATGGATCTCGAGGAGATTTTTCTAATTGATTGGCTAAAGTCTGTAAATTAGAACATTTGAGCTGAGTGGTAATGCTAGAACCATTCCAAATAAAGTCTGCGAAGGGTGGTTTTTCTTGATATTTTTTATCAGCATCAAAGCTTTTGTAGAGTCCAGCATCTTTGGGTAGGTGCGAATAATAGCGGTTAAACAAAGCATAATTTTGATAATTTAAGGACTTGCTCAATAGGGTATAGAGCGCAGCTTGCTTCTGCTCTATAGTTGCTTGATTATTTTGAATAATGTTTTCTAATGATTTTTCATTGGCTTTATATAAGATAAAACGTTTTTGTAAATTGGCATGGCTAATCAGCGGTTTATTGCCAATGAATGCATTCACATTCTGTTTTTCATTCATGTGATTTGAATATGCAGTTTCAAATAAGCTACGTTGATACGTATTTTTTGATTGATTCAACATCTTTGCCCAATGTTGTTCAGCTTGTGCAACATTGGTTTTATCTAAGATGAGTCCTTTCAGAAAAACCTGACTCAGCTGTAAATAATTATTCAAATTTGAAGATTGTGGTAAATATTTCAAAGCTTCTTGGGGCTGCTTTTGGACATAGAGTAAATGCACAGCTTGCAGATATTTAAATAATTCAGGCTGATTTTTAAAAATATCTTTTTGAGCATTCAATGCATTCCAAGTGATGGGCTTGTATCCGTTCGCAGACGAATCACGCATATGCATCAAATTGTAAGTGGTTAAAAAAAATGGATCGTTTAGATTTTTTACATTGAAATATTGACTGTTGAACACTCGACGATCAATTTCGGCAGGTAACTCATTGAGATCAAGATTGTAGTATTTAGATTTAGGATTATTGATTTGCCAAACAATTTCATTCACCAATAAATCTTGTCTGCCTGTTAACCAAAAACCACGTCGCATCAATCCACGAGCGCTAGCAACATATTGTCCATTTGGATAGGTTTTAAGGTATTGGGTAATCTGATCTAAAAATTGTTTGAGTAGAGTCTGATCTATTTTGTCTAGATCAAGATCACCATATTCATTGGTAGCAGATGCAAAAGCTGAATTTAAGTGCGTTCGAATCAGCATATATTGTGACGTTTCTTTTAACCATGCGTCATCAACCTGTGCTAATACTGAATAAATTTTAGTCGCTGTGGAAAAGTTAGTATTATAAAAGGAGATTGAAGCATTTAAATAAGAGGCATATTGTCTTGCAGTTGCAGACCATTCTGAGTTGATCGGGATTAGCGCCAATTGATTTGTACATTCTAAGATTTTATTGCGCTCAGAAATTAAAATTTGCTTTTCTGCAGCAGAAATATTTTTATTCGAATTAACGTGTTGGATGAAATTGTCTTTGCCACTGATGATGCTGTTGCAACGTTCATCATAAGCTTGCTCTTGCTTTGATATTTTAATTCTTTGATTGGCTATTCGGTTTTCAGTAGTAGGAATGCCTTCGAATGGCGCTTGAGCATAGGCTGAAGTCCACAATACTTGATTAGTTGGAGCAGGGGTAATCGTAGCTAAACCTAGATCACTTAATAACCACAGCATATTGGTTTGATTGTCATTGCCTGGTACAAGTACGGGTAAATTACTACATTTATTATATTTAGAAGCATTCAAATAAAAATCAGGCTCACAGACATCTTCAAATCCTGCGTGTGCGCTTTGACTATAAAAAAATAAGGGAAGAAAAGTGCTAAAGAGTGTTTTAGAAATAAATAAAGATTTAGCTTTCATTATAATTGAGAACGTTGTAATTATGGGCTAAATGATAACAATAAGATCAAAGATTAAAAATAGCGAAAAGATTGTTTTTGAAAATTTGAATGGTGATAAAAGCTGAAATAAAAGATAGAGTAAAACTCTATCTTTTTAAAAAAATACAATCTGTGTCATAGGTGCCTTAGAAGTAAAACTAAAGCAGATGCTAATCACGGTAATCAAGATGACTGAAAATAAGAATGTTTTTTTAGCCCAAAGCTGGTCATCTTTGGCTTTAAAACCAATAATGCTCAGATAAAGCCAGTAAAAACTTAAAGCATTCAATACAACAAGATAAACCCAATTCGTATAACCGAATACGAATAAACCATTCATGGCAACAATAAACAAGATGACATAGATCAGTGACTCTATTTTCGTACGCTGAATAGAGCGTGCGACAGGTAGAATCGGGATACCTGCATTTTTGTAGTCATCAAAGCGATAAATTGCAATTGCCCATGAATGGGGCATTTGCCACAGTGCATATCCTAAGAAGATAAACAATGCGCCTAAATCGAATTGGTTCGCTACAGCGGTATAGCCAATTACCGGTGGTGCTGCACCAGAAATACTGCCTACAACCGTTTGGTGAATCGTTGTTCGTTTTGTCCATAAGCTATAAAAGCCAACATATACGACAAAACCAATAACGGCAAATAAGAATGCGTACGCATTTACCCAAAACCATAATATGCCAAAACCAAGTATGCCAAGTACAATTGCAAAAACAAAAGCAACTGGAACAGAAATGGATTTTTTAACCATTGCACGATTTTGTGTGCGTTGCATATTTTGGTCGATGTCTTGGTCAATAATGTTATTAACCACACATCCAGATGCAACAACGAGTGTTGTACCAAGAAGGGTAAGAAGCAGGAGAAGGAAATCTACAGAACCTTGGGCAGCTACAAAGTAGCCACCCAAAGTGGTAACAAAGTTACCAAAGAGAATTCCTGGCTTAGTCAGGAATAAATACTTTTTAAACATGCCGATCAGTTTAGATCATCATGTTTGAATGTAAGTAGTTCATGATCCATACAGAACCAACTAATAAAACTGCAATCGTTAGAATTGTATAGATAAATGCAATCACGTTCCAACGTTGCTCAGCAGATGAGTTCATGTGCAAGAAGTAAACTAATTGTACAAGTACCTGAGCAACGGCAGTAATACCGATAACTGCAACAATCGCACCACGGCTAAAATCTTCGCTATTCATTGCCATGTAGAAAGGAACTACAGTCAATAAAATAGAAACGATAAAACCAACCGTGTATTGTTTTACATTACCGTGTGAAGCATCAGCAGCATTATGGTCATGACTCATTATAATACTCCCATCAAGTACACTACGCTAAATACGCAGATCCATACGATGTCAAGGAAGTGCCAGAATAAGCTTAGGCAAGCAAGACGACGCGTGTTAATTGTAGTCAAACCATTTTTCTTGATTTGAATCATTAAAACGATCATCCAAACTAAACCTGAAGTTACGTGGATACCGTGCGTACCAACTAAAGTAAAGAACGCAGATAAGAACGCACTTACGCTTGGACCGTGACCAGCGTGAACTAAATGATTAAATTCATAAAGTTCCATGCCGATGAAGATTGCACCAAATACAAAAGTAACGCCGAGCCAAGTTAATACTTGACCTACATTTTTCTTGTATGAAGCAAGTACTGCAAAACCAAAAGTCACAGAAGAAATCAAAAGCGCAAAAGTTTCAGTTAAAACGAAACCTAAAGAATCTGCAAAAAGATCCTTTGCACTTGGTGTGCCAGCTGGAATATGACTGCTTAATACAGCGAACGCGATGAAGAGTGTACCGAATAAAATCAAGTCACTCATCAAGTAGGTCCAGAAACCAAAGACAGTGATGTCAGTATCATCGTGATGATGCTCATCGTGCCCGTGGTTGTCGTGATGAAGTACTTCAGCCATATCCTTAGTCCTTCTTCAAGTGTTTTTCAAGTAATGCATAACGTTCGTTTTCGATACGTTCAACTTCAGCAGCAGGAACATAGTAATCCACTTTCTTAGTGAAAGAAGACACGATGAAGCTGATGACAGAAGCGATGAAAGTAACGACAACTAACCACCAAATGTGCCAGATTAACGCGAAGCCCATAACAGTGATGAACATTGCGATAACAAAACCAGCAGCACGGTTTGTTGGCATGTGAACGTCTTCATATTTAGTCGGACGAGCATAAGCTACGCCATTCTCTTTATCAGTCCAGAAGCGGTCAATACCATTCGCTTCAGGAAGTACTGCAAAGTTATAGAACGGAGCAGGAGACGAAGTCGCCCATTCGAGTGTACGACCATCCCATGGATCGCCAGTCACATCTAAAGTTTTCTCGCGTTGTAAGTAACCTACAACAATTTGCAAGATGAAACACGCAATACCACAAGCAACCAATACAGAACCGAAAAGTGCAATTGCAATGTACGGATCCCATTCTGGGTTATCGTAAGAGTTTAAGCGACGAGTCATACCCATGAAGCCAAGGATATAAAGTGGCATAAACGCAAAGTAGAAACCGAAGAACCAGAACCAGAAGCATGCTTTGCCCCAGAACTCGCTTAACTGCCAACCGAACATTTTCGGCCAGTAGAACGTGATACCAGCAAACATACCGAATACTACACCACCAATAATTACGTTATGGAAGTGAGCAATCAAGAATAAAGAGTTGTGTACAAGGAAGTCCGCAGGTGGAACCGCCATAAGTACACCAGTCAAACCACCGATACCGAAAGTTACCAAGAAGCCAACTGTCCAATACATTGGTGATGTGAATGTAATACGACCCTTATACATGGTGAATAACCATGAGAAGATTTTAACACCTGTTGGGATCGCAATAATCATGGTCATGATACCGAAGAACGCGTTAACGTTGGCACCTGCACCCATCGTGAAGAAATGGTGAACCCATACAACAAACGCAAGAACTGTAATCGCGATAGTTGCATATACCATTGATTTGTAACCGAACAATGTTTTGCGAGAGAACACTGACGTGACTTCTGAGAAAATACCAAAAGCAGGTAAGATCAAGATATAAACTTCTGGGTGACCCCAAGTCCAAATCAAGTTTACGTACAACATTGGACTACCGCCCATGTCGTTTGTAAAGAAGTGGAAACCGAAGTAACGGTCAAGCGTTAACATTGCAATTGTTGCAGTTAATACAGGGAATGATGCAATGATCAATACAGAGGTACATAAAGATGTCCATGTAAAGATCGGCATGTCCATTAGACCCATGCCAGGCGCACGCATTTTAATGATGGTTACAAAGAAGTTAACACCAGTAAGAAGTGTACCTAGACCAGAAATCTGAAGTGCCCAAATATAGTAGTCGACGCCAACACCTGGAGAATATTCGATACCAGACAGTGGAGGGTAAGCCATCCAACCTGTTGCAGCGAATTCACCAATTGCTAGAGAAGCCATCATTAGACCCGCAGCACCAGCGAATAACCAGAAGCTTAAAGAGTTTAATAATGGGAAGGCAACGTCACGAGCACCAATCTGTAAAGGTACAGAGATGTTCATTAAGCCTACCACTAGACCCATTGCAACGAAGAAGATCATAATTACGCCATGCGCAGTAAAGATCTGATCGTAATGTTCAGGGTGTAAATAACCTTCACCGCCACCTTTTGCAAGGAACAGTTGAAGACGCATCATGATCGCATCTGCGAAACCACGCACAAGCATGATTGTCGAAACGAGTAGGTACATGATACCAATTTTTTTATGGTCTACTGATGTGAACCATTCGTTCCACAAGTAGCCCCATTTTTTGAAGTAAGTGATACCTGCAACAATTGCGATACCACCTAAGATCATCATTGCAACTGTAGCCAATACGATAGGATCGTACGGAATTGCATCTGGACCTAACTTACCTAATAAGTTCATGTCTTATTCCCCCACAACTTGAGAAGCAGGTTGTTCGGCATTAACAGTAACTTCAGAAGCAGCAGTATCATGTGCATTTGCATCTACAGCAGTCGCTGAGTGATCAGCACCATGGTAGTTGCTCATATACTTATTGATCACTGATTCGAACAGCTTAGGTTCTACTGAAGAGTAATAAGTCACTGGGTGTGGCTGAGTAGGATATGGCTTCATTGCTTCTGCTGCAGCCTTTTCTTCAGGCGTAGATGCTTTAGCGATGATTGCTTCAATCTGTTTCTTACCACGGTTACCATCACGCAAGGCTGCAAATTCAACTTTGTCTAGGATACCTTTTTGTACAGCATCAGCATTTACAGAAGTACCGTTACCCGCTTTAACAGCAGATACCCATTCAGCAAATTGAGCATCAGACACAGAGTGAGCTAGGAAGCGCATTTGTGTAAAGCCGTAACCTGAGTAGTTCGAAGAGAAACCACGGTAAACGCCTTGGTTATCAGCCAACATGTGAAGTTGAGTTTGCATACCTGCCATTGCATAAATCTGACCCGCTAACTGAGGAATGAAGAATGAGTTCATTGTAAAGTTAGAAGTGAGATTGAAGTTAACAGGAGTTTTTTCTGGGAAACGTACTTCGTTAACTGTTGCAATGTTTTGTTCTGGATAAACAAAAATCCATTTAAACTGTTCAGCAATAACCTGAATCGTTAATGGAGCTTTATCGCTTTCAATTGGACGGTAAGGGTCATACTTGTGAGAACCCCACCAAGTTAACCATGCAAGAATACCGATAATAATTACGGGAATACCCCAAACGACGATTTCGATCGCAGTAGAGTGTGCCCAAGTAGGTTCATAGTCTGCATCTTTATTTGACGCGCGATATTTCCAACTAAACCACAATGCCATAAGCGCTGACGGAATAACCACCAACAGCATTAAATAGATCGCAGTCATCATCAGATCAGATTGACCTTGAGCGACTGGACCTTTTGAGTTTAGAAGTACCATATCACCACCACACCCTGTTAAGAGTGTAGCGATCGCAGATAAAGACAATACAGCTAAAATTGTTTGTCTCATTTTACAACCTCGGTGAAGAGTCCCATTCCCTAATAAATTATGGGATAGCGATTAAAGTGCTCCATGATTGAAAATTCATATTCTCAATGCATGAATCTTATCAATCATTAAGCACCGCTACGTTGTAGGGCATTATGCCCTAATCAATCCAACTAAGCTATACATAAAGTGGCATTAACTCGTTGACTTAAACCCGATTTTTTTGGTCAGGATTACATTGTTTTGATTATTTTTATTGATAAAAATCAGATATATAAAAAAAGGATGCTGAAGCATCCCTTAGTGTAATTTTAACGCTTTACGACTTTCGTTTTTGCTAATTTGTCGTGTAAAGTTTGACGCTTTTGACTTAATGCAAATACATGATCAATAATCGTAATGAATGGCATAAAAAGCATGTTTAAAATGATGAAAATCATACTTCTTAAGGTAAATGAACGCATTAAGTTCACTTTTTCACCATTATCGACATCGACGATTTGAATTTTTGCGACTTTTTTGCCCAAACTTTGACCTGTTTTCGCCAGTAAAAGTGCTTGTGCAATCAACATAATCACGATGTAGACTGCCATTGCTTGCCAAGCTTCGATTGGAATAAGATGAAACAGTTCTTGCTGAAGTTGTACCACTTGATCGGAGGATTGGGTAGCTTGCATTTTTTGTTGGATGGCTTGTAATTGAGTTAAGTCACCTTCTTTAAAGAAAAAAGATGGAATCGCAAGAGCTGGAATCCACAGCAATAAATCTAGAACTTTAGCAAAGAAACGTGAGCCGATTGATGCCAGCTCATTATTTTTTGGTTTCTTGTTCACACTGATATTTTGGATTGAGGAGTTTTGGTTAGTCGTTTGATTCGGTTGCGTATTTCCAAAAGGAGCATTCGGAACATAGCCAGCCGGTTGAAACTCAAGTTTGCCTTGTGTGAGTTCACCTAAAGCTTTCCATTCAGGCATACCTTGATACCAAGCCAAGTCTGTCAACAACACTTGTTGGCTCTGTAGCATTTGATTGATCTGCTCAACTGTATATGGCCCTGCTTGTTGATTATTTCGCGCCAAGTAAATTTGCATAAAACTAGAATCTCAAAAACAAAATACGAATGAAAAAATTATAGGGACAAAAAAGACCCACGAATGGGTCTTTTTTTAACACGTTTTGTTAAGCTTGTTTAGTCTTTTCTTCTGCGAGGAAGAACCAAGTGTCTAATACAGAGTCTGGGTTAAGAGAAACTGAATCGATACCTTGTTCCATTAACCATAATGCAAGATCTGGATGGTCAGAAGGACCTTGACCACAGATACCTACGTATTTACCTGCTTTACGGCAAGCTTGGATCGCAAGAGAAAGCAATGCTTTCACAGCTGGATCACGTTCGTCAAATAAGTGAGACACAATACCTGAGTCACGGTCTAGACCAAGTGTTAATTGAGTCAAGTCGTTAGAACCGATAGAGAAACCATCGAAATGCTCAAGGAATTGATCAGCCAATAATGCATTGGTTGGTAATTCACACATCATGATCACTTTAAGACCGTTTTCACCACGCTTAAGACCATTCAGTGCTAACAATTCAATTACACGTTTCGCTTCAGCTACTGTACGTACGAAAGGAATCATGATTTGAATGTTGGTTAAGCCCATTTCGTCACGTGCTTTTTTCAATGCACGGCATTCGAGCTCGAAACAATCACGGAAGTTGTCAGATACATAACGACTCGCACCACGGAAGCCCAACATTGGGTTTTCTTCTTCAGGCTCGTATAACTTACCACCGATCAAGTTTGCATATTCATTTGACTTAAAGTCAGACATACGAACAATGACTGGCTTGTCTGCAAATGCAGCTGCAAGGGTAGAAATACCTTCAACCAGTTTTTCTACATAGAATTCGATAGGGGATGCATAGCCAGCTGTACGAGTCAGAACAGCTGCACGAGTTTCACGTGGCAAGCTGTCAATGTTGAGTAATGCTTTTGGATGCACACCAATCATACGGTTGATGATGAATTCTAAACGTGCAAGACCGATACCTTCGTTTGGAATTTGAGCAAAGTCAAATGCACGATCAGGGTTACCAACGTTCATCATTACTTTGAATTCTAAAGGAGGCATTGATTCGATTGAGTTACGTTGAATTTCAAAATCCAAAGCACCTTCATAAATAAAACCTGTATCACCTTCAGCACAAGAAACAGTCACTTCTTGACCATCTACAAGCACTTCTGTTGCATTACCACAACCCACAATGGCAGGTACGCCTAATTCACGTGCAATAATTGCAGCGTGACAAGTACGACCACCACGATTGGTTACGATTGCTGCAGCACGTTTCATTACTGGTTCCCAATCTGGGTCAGTCATGTCAGAAACTAAAACATCACCGTCTTGTACTTTGTCCATTTCTTTAATTGAAGAAACAATACGTACACGACCTGAACCAATACGTTGACCAATTGAACGACCTTCACAAAGGACAGTACCTTTTTGTTTAAGGAGGTAGCGTTCCATTGTGCCAACATTTTCGCGGCTTTTCACAGTTTCAGGACGCGCTTGAACGATGTAAATTTGACCATCATCACCATCTTTCGCCCATTCGATGTCCATTGGCGCACCGTAATGGTTTTCGATGATGAGGGCTTGTTTAGCCAGTTCTTGAAGTTCTTGGTCGTTTAAAGCAAATTGTTGACGTTCAGCTTTATCAACATCTACGATAGAAACAGATTTACCTGCTGAAGCTTCTTCACCGTAAATCATTTTCTGGTGTTTAGAACCTAAGTTACGACGTAATACAGCATGTTTACCTGCATTAAGAAGAGGTTTAGACAGGTAGAATTCGTCAGGGTTTACTGCACCTTGTACAACCATTTCGCCCAAACCATAAGATGCAGTAATAAATACAACATCACGGAAACCAGATTCTGTGTCTAATGTAAACATTACACCAGCAGCGCCAGTTTCTGAACGAACCATACGTTGAATACCCGCAGATAAAGCAACGATGTCATGGTCAAAGTTTTGGTGCACACGGTAAGCAATTGCACGGTCATTATATAATGATGCGAAAACTTCTTTAATCGCGATCAGCACGTTATCAATACCGCGAATGTTTAAGAAAGTCTCTTGTTGACCTGCAAATGAAGCATCTGGAAGATCTTCGGCTGTTGCAGATGAACGAACGGCAACCGCAATATCAGGGTTGCCGTTTGATAATGCAGCAAATGCATCACGGACTTCTTTTTCTAAAGCTGGCGTAAGCGGAGTATCGACAACCCATTGACGAATTTTTGCGCCTGTTTCTGCAAGGGCATTCACGTCATCAACGTTGAGTTGTTTCAATTCAGCTGAAATTTTAGCATTAAGGCCACTTTGCTCTAGGAATTCGCGATACGCGTTAGCAGTGGTTGCAAATCCACCTGGAACTGATACGCCAGCATTTGCTAAATGGCTAATCATTTCTCCAAGGGAAGAGTTTTTACCGCCCACGATCTCAACGTCGTGCTTACCTAGTTTTTCCAGACCGATTACGCGTGCTTCCAAAGTTGTTACTCCACTTATGCAGTATTAATCACTATCTTGGCATGATATTTTCAATATAACTTAGCAAACTTATTTTACTAAGCGACACTCATGTAAGATCAGTTTACTATAAAGATTATATAGCACTTAGACAAATAAATGAGGAGTATTTTAATGTCAGAAAGTAAAGAGATAAAGCGAAGTGTGTTTTTTATTTCCGATGGAACTGCAATCACTGCAGAGACACTTGGACATTCTCTATTGGCACAATTTCCTCATGTCGATTTTGATATTCATATTATTCCGTATATCACCACGGAAGAGGCTGCAATGGGCGTGGTTGCTGAGATTAACTCACGTTCAGCAAGTGATGGGCAGCTCCCTTTGGTGTTCGATACTCTGGTCGATCCCTATGTAAGAGACATCATTAACACAGCCAATGCTGTTAACCTTGATGTGTTCGAAGGGATGATTAGTAAGCTGTCTGAAGAGCTTGGAACTCAGCCTACGACTTTAGTCGGGCAAACGCATGCTGTAACGGACTCTGAGTCATATAAATCACGTATTGATGCGGTACATTTTGCACTTGATAATGACGATGGTGCTCGTACTCGTCATTACGATAAGGCTGATCTCATTTTGATCGGTGTATCACGTTCTGGTAAAACGCCAACCTCTATTTATTTATCACTTCAATTTGGTATTCGTGTCGCGAATTACCCATTGACTGAAGAAGATCTCGATGACAATCGTTTGCCTGCGGTTTTAAAAGAACATAAACATAAACTTTTTGGTCTGATGATTGATGCAGAGCGCTTAGTCGCTATTCGTACTGAACGTAAAGCAAATAGCCGTTATGCAAGCTTTAGACAGTGTGAAATGGAGCTTCGCGCAGTGGAAGGAATTTATATTTCCGAAGGGATTAAGTATTTAAATGTTTCTGAAATGTCGATTGAAGAGATCTCTACGCGTGTTCTACAAATGGCGGGATTAAAGCGCAGAATTGGTTAAAAATTCCTAATAATATTTATAGTCACCTTGTTTTGAGCCAGCCATTGCTGGCTTAATTTTTTAGTCATATAAATTCGATTAGATTCATTTTTGTGCTCTCATTACATGTGTATAAAAGCCATTCAACACGTTATTAAAAGTATATTTTAATCCTTAAAATCTAGATTTCATCATATCTAACTAACAAAAAAATCAGTTTAAACCACATTCCGATAAAAGGTAGAAGCTATCGGGAAAGCTAAAATTTATATAAATAAGTCAATATATGCTTTCAAAATCAGTCTTTAAAGTGATTTTTAGACAGGAAATGAATGTTGCAGAAGTTACTCAATTGACTTGTATGACATTAAATAAAAAAAAACTGCCATGGTTAAGCTGTATTTTATATTTTTAAAAAGAGTATTTGGCTATAGAGAAGCTAAATTAACTATATTTATTTTACCTAAACTTACAAGAAGCCATAAAAAATATAAGTAATTACAAATGTCGGATTTTCAAATTCTTTAATAATCGATTGAATTAAAGAAATTAATTGATTTTTTGCATGTTTTTGCACATTACATTAGATAACGATAATTCTTAAATCATTTGCATACCATTCATGAAGTGTGAAATCGGTCACATTTTATGCAGAACAACAAGTGAATTTTTTAGAATGAAAACTAGATATGATTTTTATTATTTGAAGTCTTTTATCCTTATAACGGTTTTAGCATTAACGGCAACGAATCTTCAAGCAGCAAACAATCAGTTTACAAGTGTAATTGATCAACAGCGAGAAACCCTTGTTATTTCTATAAAAAAGGGCATTGTTGATGATGGAATTTCCAAACTGAGACAATTATTAGAAAGTAATCCAAGTAACCAAAAACTTATCGCTGATTATTTGTTACTGTCTTTACAAAATAAACGAGACTTGGAAGAAGATCATCGGTGGTTAGCATATATCCATCCTGCTGAATTTCCAGCTTATGCTCAGATACCATTAATCAAAGCATATAGAGACAAAAAACAATTTTCGACTGCTTTAAATTTACTCGAACAATTTAAAAAAAATAATAACAGTACTGACTTAGAAATTTTAAAGGCGGTTCTACTGGCTGAGAATCAGCAAAAGATTGAAGCAGCAAATCAGTTGAAAAAAATAGATATTGAGCTGCTAAATCAAGATCAGTTGAATCAATTGTCTTATGCATATCGAATCATTGATCAACCGATTCGTGCTTTAGCAGTCATTCAAAAAAATAATAGTGAGAGTATTAACGCTGCATCACAACAAGAATATCTAAATGTATTGCTGGCTTTGGGATCGTATCAGCAAGCTTTAAAATTGATTGATAAAAACCCTGAACTCGATTTAACGCATACGCTAAGAAGACAGGCACTGTTGGGACAATTTTCTGAATCCATTAAAAATGCGATTAAGAATCAAAAACATTTAGCCTATCAAGGACAAGCAGATTCCCAAAGCTATGCACATCTCGATCAAATTTTAGAAAATGCTTCAGTTTTCGAGTCTGAGCTTAAACAGGATCCAAATATGTATCGTCGTTTTCGATATGAATACATTTATGGGCTGAGTTATCGGAGCCGTCATCGAGACGTATTGGCAGTAAATGATAATCTGGATTTACCGTTAACCGATATGCCTGCATACGTCAGGCATTCAATTGCAGATGCATACCTGGCAACGAAACAAGCTGCCAAAGCGGAGAAAGTTTATAAGTCGCTATTAACTGAAAAAAATTATGCGGATATGAATGTTTATACCTCTTTGTATTACGCACTGATTGAACAAGAGAAATATAAACAAGCCAATGCTTTGATCAAAGACATTGATTCTAAAATGCCTACTTTCCAATACAGTCTGGCAAAAGGGGTTGATAAACGTGTTCATCCTGAACGAAATGATTACGAAAATTTAAAAGCACTGTCGCTTGCCTATTCAAATCAATTGAATGATGCTGAAAATCTCTTAACTCGAAATATTGAACGTGCCCCGAACAATGAGGAAGTGATCAATAACCTCGTGCGCATTCAACGTTGGCGCGAAAAGCCTCAGCAGGCTGAACAGACATTAAACCGTTTAAATGGTATAGAGCCAAGATCCAAAAGTACGTCCATTAACCAAATGCAAAATCAACAAGCACTCGGTGATATTTCAGCTTGGCGTAATCAGACAATGCATTTAAGTCAACGCTATCCTACTGATACCAGTGTCATTAAAAGCCATAAAGAACTTGCAGACCGGGAACGTTTTTCTATTTCACATGATTCGCGTTTTTCAGAGAGTAAAGCCGATCAAAATCAGGTTTTAGAAACCTTGAAAGGGACAAAAGATTTTGAATCAACGACCCGTTTGAATTCGCCTTGGATGCATGATAACTATCGCGTTTTTACCCAGTATAAACACAGGATGGGCGATTATCGCGAAGGAAAAATCAGAGATGAACGTTTAGGTTTGGGTGGAGAGTGGGATTCGAAACAAAAGTCTATGTCGGTGATGTTGTCACAAGATTTAGATGGTGATGATTTGGGTTTCGATGCGAATTGGAATCATCGACTGGACGATCACTGGCGATATAACTTAGGTTTTTCAACTCAAGCAGACATCCCTTTACAAGCACTTAAACTGAATGAGGATGCACAGTCCTATACGGCGGGTTTATCTTGGCAAGCCAATGAATCAAAACAAGCTTCTTTACAGTATCAGGCAACAGATATTAGTGATGGAAATTTAAGACAAGAGTTAAGTGCACGATATCAGCAAAATATTTTTATGCAACCACATCATAAAACTCAGCTCGGATTATCCAGTTATTTAGGTCGCAATCGCTTAGACCAAACAGCTTATTTCAGCCCGAAAGAAAGTATCAGTGGTGCTATTGATTTTAATCACGATTGGTTGACTTGGCGTAAATATGAACAATCATTCACTCAACAATTTTCATTAACCACTGGATTCTATAAACAAACTGATTTTGATGCAGAGCCTGTGGTGGATATTCGTTATGGTCACCAGTGGCAACTCACGCGAACGTGGGGGCTCCAATACGGTGTTGGCTGGGGTATGCATCCCTACGATGGAGAGAAAGAAAAAAAATGGTATGGCCAGTTAGGTTTTGAAGGTAAATTCTGATGAAAAAAATAATAAAACTCAGCTCAATGGCTATAGCACTCGGGTTGTTTCATTCACCAAGTTTTGCGCAAATACAGTCTACCCAAAAATCTGATGATAGTAGCTTTATCGGTCTCACTTTTCATGATGTTCGTGATGACGTATTGAAACAGGGGGATAAAGATGTTTATGCCGTCAGTACACGAAATTTAGTACAGTTTTTTGAATGGATTAAACAATCTCAATGGCATCCGATCAGTTTGCGTGAGATCGCTGAAGCAAAGAAAAATGGTACAGCTTTGCCGGAAAATGCTGTGGTGATTAGTTTTGATGATGGTGCGCTGAGTGGCTATACCCATGTCTATCCTTTAGTTCAGCAGTACAACATTCCTGTTGTTTTTGCAATCGTGACCAGTTGGACCAATGGTAATACGCAAGCTGCTTATGAAGCGTATGGAAAAGGCAATTTAATGACTTGGACACAAATGCGTGAGATGAAAAAGTCAGGTTTAGTTGAATTTGCCAGCCATTCTGATGATATGCACAAAGGTATATTGGCGAATCCACAAGGCAATCAGCAACCAGCTGCCTTAACACACCAATATTTTCCACATCTGAAACGCTATGAAACGGATGCTGAATATCAACAGCGCCTTTATCAGGATCTTAAAAAATCGAAAAATGTACTGAGTCAAGAGCTTGGAATTGATGCCTTGGCGATCATCTGGCCTTATGGTGCGGTTAATCCTGAAACAACCAAAATTGCGGCACAAGCAGGTTTTCCTTTGTCATTTAGCTTAGGTGTAGATACACCAAATAAAAAGAGTGATGCCATTTATCAGCGTGGATTGGTAATGAATAATCCAACGTCTGAGGATTTACATCAACAAATGACCGAGTTTGTAAAAACTCAACAATTTGAAAATTACAATCCAATTCGAGCTTTGACTGTTGATTTAAAACAATTCAAATCCGAAAACGTGGAGCAAGGTAATCAAATACTAGGCTTAGCACTAAATCAGGTTAGTGCTTTATCGACCAATATGATGATTCTGAAAGTGCTCAATGATGAGAACAAAGATGGTGTTTATGATCAGGCTTATTTTCCAACCACGCAGTTAAAATTAAACCAAGATGTGTTGAATCGGGTCGCTTGGCAGGCGAGAACGCGAGTATTCAATCGTGTAACTGCTCAACTACCGATTTATCCAGATCCAAGCAAGCCTTTATTGGTTGTCGATTTAGCAGAGGATTTGGTTAAAAATAATAAAGGTATCGATGGCATTATGTTAAATGCGGAAAATCGTTTGGCATGTGTTTTCCAAAACAAAGCAGTATTAGAAAGCAACTGTCAGTCGGATCTCAATGCTGTAACTGATTTAAGTGATGCTATTCAAAAGCGAATTTCTCCGTATTTAAATAGTAGTAATAGTCAAAAATTCTATTTACAGCTTAGCTACCCAGATACAGAGAGTCAATCACTTAAGTCAGTGGTTCATGCCTTAAACCATGATTTTTCATTAATCAATTTTGAAATAAACAGTTTAGAAAACCCTAAACGTTTAAAATCATTTATTGAACAATTAAAGAATTTCAGTGCTTTAGAGAAAACCAAGCTAATGGTAACTCTTAATAATGACAACATTAAGAGTCAAAAAGAATGGCAACTCTTAAGTGAGCAATTACAACGCTTACAACGAGCAGGTATTCAAAAACTCGCTCTCTCTCACTATGATTTTGACAATGCTCAACAGGTTCATCGACATTTATATACACCGCTCAGCTTAAATCCGGGTGCATTATTGTATCGAGACCCATTTCAAATTGACTCAAAGCAAGGGGTTAAGAAATGAGTATTATTGATTTTATATTTTCATTTTCATTCCTATATCCACTGGTGATGGCATGGACATGGATGATCGGTGGAGTTTGGTTTTTCTTTAAATATGAGTTTAAAGAAAGAGCCTTGCCAGAGCCGAGTGAGGAAGGGGCAAGTATTATTATTCCTTGCTTCAATGAAGATGAGCAAGTCAGAGAAACTATTCGTTATGCCTTGCAGACTCAATATCCTAACTTTGAGGTGATTGCTGTTAATGACGGTAGTTCGGATCAGACTGGAGCTATTTTAGATGAAATGGTGAAAGAGCATGAACAATTACGTGTCATACATCTTGCCAATAATCAGGGTAAAGCTTATGCATTACGTTCAGGTGCAATGCTCAGCCGTTATGAATATCTGATTTGTATTGATGGTGATGCCTTATTACATCCGCATGCCGTGTTATGGATGATGCACCATTTGCTGAATTTTGGTCATGTGGGTGCAGTGACAGGTAATCCAAGAATTCTAAATCGTTCGAGTATTCTAGGTAAATTACAAGTTGGCGAGTTTTCTTCGATTATTGGGCTGATCAAACGTGCACAACGAACCTATGGTCGTATCTTTACCGTATCAGGTGTCATCGCAGGTTTTCGTAAAACAGCTTTGGAGCGTGTAGGATTTTGGTCTCCTGATAAAATTACTGAAGATATTGATATCTCTTGGAAAATCCAGATTGATAACTGGAAAATTCACTATGTGCCAAATGCACTTTGCTACATCTACATGCCAGAAACTTTTTCAGGACTGTGGAAGCAAAGGGTTCGCTGGGCACAGGGCGGTGTAGAAGTCCTCAAAACCTACCTACCTAAAATGTTCAGTTTTAAAATGATAGGGATGTGGCCAGTTGCAATTGAATGCATGCTGAGTGTGATCTGGTCTTATCTGATTCTACTGATTGTATTTTTATTCCTGACCGGTTTGTTTATCGACTATCCAGCCTCATGGCAAATTAAATCATTAATGCCACAATGGTACGGCGTGATTTTGGCCATTACTTGTCTTATTCAGTTTTTCATTAGTCTTTGGATTGATAAGCGCTATGACGATGGACGTTTTTTTAGAAATTATTTTTGGGTGATTTGGTATCCGATTTTTTTCTGGGTGCTTTCAGTGATGACGACTGTGGTTGCTGTTCCTAAAGCACTTTTTAATCGAAATAAACGAGCGAGATGGGTAAGTCCGGATCGCGGGTTTAAAGGAGAATAACAAATGAATGAAATGAAACCGAAATATGGTTTATCTCAGGATAGAGATTTAGATTTACCTCAATATATCGATCAGTCGAAATTTGTGAAAAATAAGCAAGGTCATTATTTACTGCAATTTACGGGTTGGGCATTTTGGAGCTTTCTGTTTGTTCCATTGTTAACTTTAATATTATGGTTATATCAAGGTAATTTAATTAGAAATTATATCTTCGCAGAAGAGTTTGATATTCAATTACATAATATTATGTGGTTAGCTGTTCTGGTTGTATGTTTTGGTGCCACATTATTGTTGTGGGCAAGCTTCAATTGGATCAGATTTAGAAAACAACATGTGATAAAAGCGGTAATTAACGTGAATAATGCGATGTTGGCGAAATATCTCACCATCAGTCCACGCGAACTTGAAGATATGAAAACTTCAAAACGTATAGTACTTCACTATGACGAAAATGGTGAACTATATGACTATCAAATGAATCGTAAATATTACTTTTAAGTCAAAAGTAATTTGAAATTCTTCAAATATCCAAAAAGAAGTAATAAAGAAGGAGCAAATTTGCTCCTTTTTTTAAGTGATAATGTTATTGAACACTAGCTAGATAGGGTTAAAAGCTACCCCATAATTCTAAGACTACTCGTCATAGGTATGCACGATAATATCGACTAAATGTTCAATCCCTTCCATACTTTGAATCGCTTCTTCTGTAATTTTTACCACAGGCCACGTAATCAGTTTGCAATTACTACTTTGCAGTGCTGGATAATAAGTATCAGACTTTAAAAATACTTTTCGTTCAGACGCTGAGTTCGGCATGAGTTGACGGCGCAACCACACATCACTGACTTGAGATTCTAAATAACGAATCGCCAGCAAAGATTTCACCCGATGGTTAAATAAACGTCTATTCTTCACTAAAAGCGGATGTGAAATTAAGCGTTGAATCCCTTTTTCTGTGTGAGGCAAAATAAAGTAGGGTCGAATTTGAAATACTTTAACAAATGTAGCTCGTTGACAGATCTGATCTAAATGCGTTACAGACAGTTGATTTGCACCAATGATCGCCACGCGTAAACCTGAAAAATCAGTTTGCTTGATTTCAGAAGCAGAGATCAACTTCCCTTTAAATTTCTGAAAGTGCTCTGGTGAATTTTCAAAAAAAACGTCCTTGTTTTTCATTTTTTCCTTATTCATATAGATACCTAATTATTGTTTTAGCTAACGGCTTTTGGTTCTGCAGTTAATTCATATATCCAAGTTGGGACTTTAGGTAAAGATTTTTCTGGGATCTTATCAGTCACTTTTACCATCGCATCGATAGGCATATGGAACCATTTTTTATTGCGATCTACTACGTTCTTACCATGGAATTGAATGATTTGGAACCATGGATTACGACGACCTTCGACTGTACGACCTCCAATACGAGAAAACTTATTCATTGCTGCATAAAGTTTCTCTTCAGGTAATCCTAGCTTAATGACATTATCTCGCATCTTATTGATTAACGGTAAGTAAGCCAAAATACCTAACAGCATACGTGGATCTACAGCACGGGCAGCCATCTGTGCAAGCTCGATCATGGTCTTGTTGACGCCCTGTGCTTCCATCACACTAAAGCCAACACCTAAATGACGTGCTTCATCTCCGTTGATGAGTTCGAAGGCTTGGTGGCATACAGGGTCATCAACTGTATCCAGTAGGAACGTACACAGTGCGCCATCGAGTGCAACTTCAAGCATTGGAATCACCGCACCCAAAATATAAAACGGCATGTCATCTGCATAGGTGTCTAACCATTCGATGATTAATCGTAAGTTTTTATTGGGTTTTGGAATATCACCATCCAGCATGCCCCAGCGTTTCATCAGTGCCATTTCAGCATTGGCATGACGTTGTTCTTCAGCATGGAAAATCGCATACATTTCACGAAGCGTGTCTGTTGGTGCTTTTTTAGACATGGCTGAAAATGCACGAGCTCCGACATGCTCAATCCACATCAAATCTGCCATAAAGTCTTTTAATTTTGGCCATTGTTCAGCAGTAATTAACTCACGACCTGGTGCATCCCAGTCAATGTCAGAGAGTGTCCATTGTGTGTTTTTAACTTTTTCAAGCATTTTATCAAGATCGATTGAAGCCATGATCATTCCATCATATTTTTTTAATGCTTCAATTTTACTATTCCATCATGTGACAAAGTTTGCATAAAATATAAATGTGAACTGATTATTTATGCCATATAGATAAAGTCATGATTTCAATAATGAAAATAAAAGGCATCATGCGATTATTTTTTATAGGGTGTCATTTGGGGACAAACAGCTGTCATTTGAAAATAAAAATTGTCTAACAATAATGATGTAGCATTTAAAATGGTATCAGTGACTGATTGAAAATGGTTTTTTTATGAGCGTAAATTGAGGTATGAGGAACTTCTAAGTAGGCGATATTCATGAATTTAAATGAACTTGAGAGCGGTTTGTTTTCTCAAGTTCATATATCGTTAAGGATTTGAATTGTCATGATTGAATGGATCATTTGAAAGTGGGTTCGAAATTTCTGGTGTAACAGTAATTAAACGCAGGTATTCTAAGTCACGTACATTCTTTTGTACTGCGACAGCGCCAAATAAACTGAGTAGAAAAGCCATCATATAAAAGCCTTTTTCACTGAGTAATAATGTGGCATTAAATAAACCAATGCCTAAAAGCGCTATACAAATCGCCAGCGAAGCCCAACAGAGTGCTAAATAAATCGGGGTGACATTTAGTCCTTCTAATTTATCTCGAACCACTTTTTGCAATGAAACAGCAGAAAACAAACCATATAAAATAATCACTAAATAATAGCCTTTTTCATTTAATGCCATTTGCGCATTGAATAGGCCAACACAGTACGCTGCGAGTCCAGCAATGAGTGCGACCCAACTGACTGCAATGAACGCTGAAGAGGGTTCGTTAATGTATTGCTGCATATTTTTCTCTGTATTCTTTATTATCATGCTTATTTTTATAGTTTATTTTGTACAGAAAAGCTATTAAAAGGAATTTTTAAAACTTCGATCTAATCATTTATTTTAATGATTTCAATGGAATATGGGTCATTAAAAAGCCTAATAACATTAGGCTTTAAAGTTTAATCGATGTTTATTGTACTCATTAGTGACTTTGATTTTTGATTTGCATCAATAAGTCAAAGTTGTATTTACGTTTTTGCGTGTCGTAAATATCACAAGTAAAAATAAACTCATCGACATCATAAGGTACAAGCAGTTGTTCTAAACTTTGCTTGACCATTTCAGGCGAACCGATTTGAGCCATAGCGTAGAAATTATCCACTGATATTTTTTCAGCAGGTGACCACAACGCATTCATATCTTGAACTGGCGCTTTAAGTTTGAGGCTTTGTCCGCGCATGAGACCCAATACACGTTGATATGCACTGGTCGCTAAATACGCTGCTTCCTCATCAGAATCTGCAATAACAGTCGGAACACCCATCGATACATAAGGTTGATCTAAATATTCAGATGGCTCAAAGTTCTCGCGGTACAGTTGAATCGCTTGCCCTAACATTCGCGGTGCAAAATGCGATGCAAATGAATAAGGTAATCCCAATTTTGCTGCAAGCTGAGCGCTGAATAGACTGGATCCAAGTAACCAGACTGGAACGTGAGTACCTTGACCAGGAGTGGCTGTAATTCTTTGATTCGGTTGAGCATCATCAAAATAGCTCAGAATTTCTAAAACATCTCTAGGAAATTGATCTTCAGTTTCTTGACGTCCACGGCGTAAAGCACGCATGGTATGTTGATCTGTGCCTGGCGCTCGACCCAGTCCAAGTTCAACGCGATTTGGGTACAGCGTTGCAAGCGTACCAAACTGTTCAGCAACGACTAATGGAGCATGGTTAGGCAGCATAATGCCACCTGATCCCACTTTGATAGATTGTGTATTTGCTAGAATATAACCCAATAAAACCGCCGTTGCTGAGCTGGCAATCCCATCCATGTTGTGATGTTCAGCCAACCACAAACGGTCATAGCCTAATTTTTCAATATGTTGAGCCAGGTCTAAAGCATGCTTAAGTGAAAACTCGACACTTTTGTCATCTCTGACAGGCGCGAGTTCTAATACTGAGAATTTAATATCTTTTAAAGTGCGCATATAAATGCTCTTATTCAGAGGATGTTTAAATCATACGATTAGATGACGATTTTGTATATCGAATAAATACGATATATTGTGAATTTAAGTTATGCTCAATTCATCTTAATCTATGGAAATAGGGTTAATCATGCGCAGGTTTAAACTTTAACTTGAAGTTATAAACTAAAAAAAGCACCCGAAGGTGCTTAAATATGATTATCGCTAAGAGATTAAACAGAAGTACGTTTAGCGTTTCCCATTTTTGTACCAACCTAAATGACGACCATTGTCCCCACGGTTGCTCCGATAATCACGATCATTGTAGCGATAGTTATTGGTGCGATAGCCACCACGATCACTGCGGTCATAACGGTTGTTATAGCGATTATCTCGGTTATCGTCACGATCATCATAGCGGCGGTCTTCTGACACTTTTTTACCCAGTACAGAACCACCTGCAGAACCCACAGCGGCACCGGCATATCCGCCATTCGTGCCACCCATGTTTTTACCGACGGTATAGCCACCTACACCACCTAGAGCCGCACCAATGGCAGCACCATTACGATCTTTCTTAGTTGCAGAAGCAGCCGCACCGCCCGCACCACCCAGTGCAGAACCGATCATTGCACCTGTTGAACCACCCATTTGTTGACCAATTGCAGCACCAACAACACCACCGAGTGCTGAGCTGAGCGCAACACGAGTATTGCTATTCGCCTGAGCTGTAGACATTGTCACCACTGAAGTTGCGATGACAGCACCAAAGAGTAATTTATTGATTTTCATTTTTGACTCCTTACGAAGCGCGTTGTTTAACTGTTAAATTGAATATAGGGATAAAGCGGAAATACAGCATGAAGGCATCGTTTTTGAATTGTATTTTTTTCTTCGTAATTTCTTCATATTTTCTTGTTCATATTTTCTTGGTTGTTCTCTGTGATTTGAATAATCATTCAATTTTGCAAATTTTTTAACTTCAGTTTGAAATGCTGAACTTCTGTAATGAAATTGACGTGAGAAGACTAGGGCGTGTTGACATTTGCTGTTCAAAAAATATTTTCACATTAATTAAAAATCATTATACCAACGGCTGAATCATGATTAAATAAAGTGTATGGATTTTGGAGCTACAATGGGTTATTCAAAAATAAGTTTATTTTTATAACTACATTCTTCTCACCATGCTGTTGTTGAGTTTGATCAATTCAGGGAAATCTCACCTTAGATCTTATATTGTTTATTTATTTTGCATGCGATTTTGAATTCAATAAAGTTGAATACTACAGGATATAAAAAAGCACCCGAAGGTGCTTGATTGACGTCACATTTGAATTAATGACGACGATTACGTTTTTTCTTCCATTTGCGATCTTGGCGTGAATCAGCTGCTTTGTCTTTAGAAATCTTGTTACCAAGCGCAGCACCACCCGCAGCACCTAGAGCAGAACCGATGTAACCACCGTTTGAACCGCCCATGTTTTTACCTACGGTATAACCTGCACCACCACCAAGGGCACCACCGATTGCAGATTCAGTACGGTTACGCTTATTACTTGCAACTGCAGCACCACCAGCACCACCTAGAGCGGCACCAATGGTCGCACCCGTATTGCCACCCATGTTTTTCCCTAGAGCTGTACCTGCAACACTGCCTAATGCACTTGCTGCAGCTACACGAGCTGTACTGTCTGCATAAGTGTTCGCAGCCATTAAAGATGAAGCTGCTAATGTTGCACTGATTAAAATAGCATTCAATTTCATGGTTCACTCCATGTCCAAGATCTGGACTTCATTCATATTTATTTCGATGAAGCAAATTTAACAAAAAGTTCAGCTCAAAATGTGTAGATGCAAAGCCAGAGTTTTACAGTTTGGTAGCGCATTGTTGTGTTTATATTACAACTGAATATTTTCTAGGCTGAAAATAGCGCAATAAGAACAAATTATGGAGAGACGACTATTTCCCCAAAGTCGAATACACATCTTAAATTCCCAATTTAAAGTCATCACTCTTGGTAAATACTTTAGAAAATGACATATATATGTCTTTTGGGGCTTAGACTCGTTAAACTATTGCTAATTTAGAATTCGCTTGATCTGACTTATTTTAAAGTCAGATCGAGTCTTAGCTTGAGATCTTATTTAAAATGAAAGAATCGTTACGTTTACGATTAGACCAACTTTGTGATCGTCATGAAGAATTAGAAGCGTTACTGGCTGATGTAGAAGTAATTTCGGACAATAAACGGTTTCGTAACTTGTCACGTGAGCATAGTGACTTAAGTGAAATCACCGCAGTATGGAAAAAATACACTCAAGCAGAACAAGATATTGAAACTGCTGAAGCCATGCTTTCAGATCCTGATTTTAAAGAAATGGCGCAAGAAGAAATTAAAGACAATAAGGCTTTAATCGAAGCGCTTGAGGCTGATTTAAACATCTTGATGATTCCTAAAGATCCTAACGATGCCAATTCAGCTTATTTAGAAGTGCGTGCGGGAACAGGCGGTGATGAAGCTGCCATTTTCTCGGGTGACTTGTATCGCATGTACAGTAAATATGCTGAATCGCAAGGTTGGCGTATTGAAGTGCTTTCTGAAAATGAAGGTGAACATGGCGGTTATAAAGAAGTGATTTGCTTAGTCAGTGGGGAAGGTGTTTATGGTCGCTTGAAGTTTGAAAGTGGTGCGCACCGTGTTCAACGCGTGCCTGCAACTGAATCTCAAGGTCGTGTACATACTTCAGCATGTACAGTGGCGATCTTACCTGAAGTTGATGTAGATACCACGGTTGATATTAATCCTTCAGATTTACGTATTGACACTTATCGCGCATCTGGTGCAGGTGGTCAGCATATTAACAAAACAGATTCGGCGGTTCGTATTACCCATTTACCGACAGGTACAGTGGTTGAATGTCAAGATGAGCGTTCACAGCATAAGAACAAAGCTAAGGCTCTGGCTTTATTGGCATCTCGTTTGGAAAATGCAAAACGTGCAGCTGCCGATGCGGCAACATCTGAAATGCGTCGTGACTTGGTGGGTTCGGGTGACCGTTCGGAACGTATTCGTACTTATAACTATCCTCAAGGTCGTATGACCGATCATCGTATCAACTTAACTTTATATAAGTTAGATGCAGTGATGGAAGGCGATTTAACTGAACTCTTGGACAGTTTACATCGTGAATATCAAGCAGATCAGTTGGCAATGCTCGCTCAGCAGAATGGTGGTTAAGTGAATATTGCACAGGCATTGGCTTTACGTGGTGAAGCTGAAAGTTATGAACGCCAAGAAAATGCTTGGTTACTTGAACATATCACCAAAATTGATTCTTTTGATTTAGTGATGAAGAAGGATCAAGTCCTGACAGCTGAACAAGAACAGAACTATGTTGATTCACTCAAACGTATTGAAGACGGTGAACCTTTAGCGTATGTCACGGGTTCACAACCTTTTTGGACACTTGATTTAAAAGTGACTAAAGATACGCTAGTGCCACGTCCTGATACTGAAATCTTGGTTGAAACGGTACTACATTTGGACTTACCTGAGGATGCACGTGTTGTGGATTTAGGGACTGGTACGGGTGCAATTGCATTATCACTTGCCAGTGAACGCCCTGATTGGGATGTAACCGCAACTGATATTTATGCGCCGACACTTGAAGTGGCGCAATACAATGCAGAACAGCATGATTTAAACCATGTAAAATTTGCCTTAGGTAGTTGGTATAAAGCATTAAAACCCAATCAGTTTTTTGATGTGATTGTTTCAAATCCACCGTACATTGATGCGGATGATAAGCATATGCCAAAGTTAGCCACTGAGCCACGTCGTGCTTTGGTTGCTGATAAACATGGAATGGCAGATATTGAGCTGATTATCCAACATGGTAAAAAGCAATTAACTGCGAAAGGTTGGATTGCACTTGAACATGGTTATGATCAAGGAGAAGCGGTTCAACAGGTCTTTAAAAAGTATGGATTTAAGAAAATTCGTACAGTCAAAGACTATGGTGGTAATGATCGTGTGACTTTAGGTCAATGGCCGAATTAAACCACGATTTTCAAATAAAAAAGCGACTTAAATAGTCGCTTTTTTATGAGTTATGTTGAATAGATGAGTATATGAAATTACATCGGATAATCTATTAGACATTCTGAAACTTCAACTTGATCTAAAGCATTGGTTTCAAGTGCTAAGCAGAGTGCAATGACTTTAGCCGTATCGTGAAGATTGTCTTGATTGAGTGCATCACCAGATTGAATGGCTTGAATATTTTCAGGGCTAATATCTAGAGCATGTGCAAACTCTAAAGCATCATGGTCAATAAAAAAGGCAGAAATTGCATTTTGAAGTTGCAACTCAGATGCATTCAAAATAGCTTGATTCAGTAATTCATCTGCTTCTACATTTGCAAGTGATGAAGATGATGGCGAAGTTAAGGCGTGAGTAACGTGTTGAACGAGATGCTGTTCAAGTACATCAGAGATTTTAAGCATGTTTAGACCTTTAACGGATTAAACGAGGGAGAGGATTTGGTTGCAAAGTATGCAGAATATGAGTAAAAAATAATCTATTTTGTGGGTGGGTGCAATCTTATTCAGATGAGTGTAAATGTATTATTTGATGTTTAATTGAACAATTTTTAAATAATGTTTTTTAAAATAAAATAGTTAAACGAAATTGAAGCTAAGTGACTGTTCAGTCTAATGTTCTTGTAAGTTCCGATAAGCCCCTGGACTGACACCAGTCCATTTTTTAAAGGCACGGTGAAACGCACTTGGATCATGAAAATCCAGTTCATCACTGATCTGTTGCAGTGAAAGATCAGTTTGTGTGAGTAATTCAATGGCAATATCTCGGCGTATTTCATTCTTGAGTTGTTGGTAACTCATTGCTTCAGCTTTTAAACGTCGTTGGAATGTGGCTTCAGAAAAGTTGAGTTGTTTGGCTAAATCATGAATTTCAAGCCATTCTGAAGGTGGATTATTGATAAGCTGTTTGCGAATAATGGTGCTGATTGCATTGGGGTTTTTATATCGAACCAATAGATTATAAGGCGTTTGCTTTATAAAGTTTGACCAAGATTGATGATCTTGCTTAATTGAAATATTGAGATAATTTGCATCAAACTGAATGTAATTTTCATCACATTGATATTTAATTTGCTCGCAAAATCTAAACTTATAATCTCGATCATCTAAAGGCATTGGGCATTTCAATTGAATTTGATTAATAATGACTCTTTGACCAGAGAGCCAACACATTAAGCTATGGATCAGCATGATGTAAGTTGCATAGCTAAACATAGGTTTTATGGTTTTAACATCCTTGATCACAATGTATGCATAATTTTCCTGAACGAATAACTGACTTTGAAAATCGTCGAGAATGCTATTAAAAAATTGTGTGATGTGCTGTGTTGCTCTACGCAAATTCTCACTATGAATCAGCATTTGAGAAAGCAGTTTAAAACTACCTCGTCGCATCGGGTGATGATCCATGCCAAAAAATTCATCATTCAGTTGATTGGCAAGTTCTATCCATAATCGTCCAAAAGAGTCGATCGACACACGTGCTTTGGGAGCATTTAAAAGCTCAAGTGGAATTCCAACTTTCTGCAAAATCATATAGATATCACAATCCGCATTTTTAACCGCAGAGATGACTTCGTTCACTAAGCTGATCGAGATGGTGCCTTTGTGTAATTCAATTGATTGATTATTTTGCTTAAAATCCATTATGTTGTTCTACGTTTAGAATTGTCCAAATGCATCAAACAGGATGCAACTTTTGGAAATTGTACTCAAGCTTGACTATGTTTACTCTGCGTCTTAAGTCGAGTGTAGATTAAAGTGAACAGTGTTGATCTATGCGATCTTTAAAACATAATGATCACATACAAACAAAATGCTCAAAAAATACTGAAATGCAAGGATAAAAAATGAAGATTCAAGGAAAAGTTTTTGTAGTGACTGGCGGTGCTTCTGGCTTAGGCGCGGCAACAGCGACGCACTTGGTTGGTCAAGGTGCGAAAGTGATTATGGTGGATATGAACCAAGAGCTTGGCAAGGAAATGCAAAAGCGTTTGGGTGAACATGCTCACTTTATTCAATTAGATGTCACCGATGAAAACGCAGTAGAAAGTTTCTTCAAGCAGGTTGAGCAAGACTATGGCCAGTTAAATGGTTTAATCAACTGTGCAGGCATTGGCCCTTCGGCAAAAGTGCTCGGACGTGATGGTATCCATGAATTGGCATTGTTCCAAAAAGTACTCAATATCAATGTGACGGGTACATTTAATATGCTACGTTTTGCCGCACAATTGATTGCGAAATATGAGTTGCAAGTCGGTGAGGAAGAGCGAGGAGTGATTGTAAATACAGCTTCTGTTGCTGCATTTGACGGTCAGATTGGTCAGTCTGCATATTCGGCTTCCAAAGGTGCCGTTGTAGCCATGACCTTACCTTTAGCGCGTGAATTAGCACGTGAAAAAATTCGTGTGATGACGATTGCACCGGGCATTATGGAAACACCCATGTTGAAAGGGATGCCTCAAAATGTTCAGGATTCTTTAGGGCAAATGGTACCGTTTCCGCCACGTTTGGCTAAGCCTGAAGAGTTTGCGCATTTAGTGGGGCATATTTGTGAAAATGCTTATCTAAATGGTGAGGTGATTCGTTTGGATGGTGCAATTCGTATGGCTGCAAAGTAAAAAATTAACTTTCATTGCGTCGGTGTCTGTACTTTATTAGTTAGATTACACCCTATTTTAATTGTTACTTTTGTTTCGGCAAAAGTAACCAAAACCATTGTCATTTGCAAAACTCGTTAAATATTTTTTACGAAACTAAAAAATCGCAGAAACTTTAGAGTCGAACTGCATCAGTCTCGAACAGTTGCAAATGACTTTTCCGCGTATCAAATATTGTATTAAAAATATAAACCTACTGAAAATAACCTGACCCTGAGAAGGAAACTCAAATGATTTTAAATGATGAACAGAAAATGGTTCAGGACATGATGCGCAATTATGCACAGGCGAACCTAAAGCCGACTGCGCCAGAGCGAGATAAATCACATCGTTTCCCACATGAAGAATTAAAAGAATTAGGCGAGTTGGGTGCTTTGGGCATGACTGTGCCTGTAGAGTGGAACGGTGCAGGTTTAGATTATATTTCTCTGGTTTTAGCACTGGAAGAAATCGCTGCAGGTGATGGTGCAATTTCAACCATTGTCAGTGTTCAGAACTCATTGCCTTGTGGCATCACTTTAAAATATGGCTCAGAAGCGCAAAAAGAAAAATATTTGAAGAAATTGGCAACAGGCGAGTGGCTAGGCTGTTTTTGTTTGACTGAGCCTCAAGCTGGTTCAGATGCAGGTGCATTACAGTGTACTGCGCGTAGAGAGGGTGATCATTGGGTATTAAATGGAACCAAGCAATTTATTACCACAATTATTTAACGGGTGATACCGTTAAATTAAATGAGTTGGGTGGGGTGGATTTCGTAGGACGTGCAGACGATGTCATTACAACGTCAGGCTATCGTATCGGTCCTTTTGATGTAGAGAGCACTTTACTGGAGTGTAATGAGGTGTTGGAGTCAGCTGTGATTGGTAAGCCTGATCCCGAACGTACTGAAATCGTGAAAGCTTTTGTGGTATTAAAACCTCAGTTTAAAGCGGATCAAGCTTTGGCAGATAAGCTTCAATCGTATGTAAAAACACGTTTGTTTAAACATGCTTATCCGAAAGAAATAGAGTTTGTAGAAGGTTTGCCTAAAACGTCAAGTGGTAACATTCAGCGGAATTTATTGAAGCAACAAGAGATTGTCAAGATGGAAGGCATTCAAAAAGTGAGCTGATATGATTACAAGAGAAAGCACCGAAAGAGGTGCTTTTTTATTGTTGCAATAATGAATGATTTTTATTAAAAGTTATTATAAATTAAATTTTTATATGTTTTTATATTTTGTGGGGTTATCGTGGGGTTTAATTTTCGTAAAAGCTTAAAAATTGCACCAGGTGTTCGTTTAAATATTACCAAGAAAGGTTTGACGAGTGTTTCTGTGGGTAAGAAGGGTGCGATAGTGAATTTGAAAGCGAATAAGGTGAAGTCAACGTTTGGTATTCCGAAAACTGGATTATCGTATTCTAAAGAATTTGCAACGAAAAGAAATAATGCTACTCAACCTTTTCCGCTAGTTCATAGTTCTGAACAAAGAAATGTAGGCATGTTATTGCTGATAGGTATAGTTTTAATGCCTTATATTTTTGCTTGGTTCACACTGAGAGCTGGATATTCAGCTACATCAAGATTCTTAAGTTTTACTTGGTTAATTGTATTAATTTTAATTGCTAAATAGACTAACTTTTCATTTTAGACTCATTACAATAGTCACTCATATTTTGTATGGCATATTAAGTTGACTAACTTATACGGAAACAATTTAGATCTCACCGAATCCGAATTACACCTTTATTCCCGCCAAATTTTACTCGATGGCTGGGATATTGAAGCTCAGGAAAAGCTGAAACTCGCCAATGTTCTGATTGTTGGCTGTGGCGGTATCGGCTGCACAACTGCAGAACTCCTCGCACGAGCAGGTGTAGGACAAATTACACTGATTGATGCGGATACGATTGAGATGAGTAATTTACAACGTCAAATAGCCTATGCAGAAAATGACATTGGATTTTACAAGTCCGAAATCTTGGCAAAACGACTGCAACATATTAATCCACATATTCGGGTACACAGCATCACTACAAAACTCGATGCTCAAAATGCAGAACAACTGATCGCAGAGCAAGATTTAGTTTTAGATGGATGTGATAACTTTGAAACGCGCTACTTGGTCAATCAAGTTTGCAAATTTGAAAATATACCTTTGATCAGTGCTTCAGCCATTGGCTTCCAAGGGCAATTGTTCATGGTTGAAGGGGATTCAGCCTGTTATGAATGCTTATTTACTAAAGAGCAACATGCCAATGAAAGTTTACGTTGTGCTGATTCAGGTGTACTCGCCACAACACCCAATGTTATGGCAAGTTTACAAGCACATCATGCACTGATTTATTTAGGTTTAAATCTCACACCATTAAAGCAAAAACTATTGCTGTGGGATGGTTTAAGCATGAAACAACGTCTACTTGCTTACGAAACAGATAGAGATTGTCCAATCTGTCAGGCAAGACAATCCGCAAATGCAGATTAATTTGCTACACTCGAACGAATTTATTTCTATTCAGACATTATGAAAAACAATATTTGGCTAGATGGACTGCGCTCAGTTGCCCGAGTTGGGGAAACTGCAGTAATCGCGGCAAAAGCGGGTATCAAATACGCGACAGAAAAACCAAGTAACGCAAAACTGATGCGTGAAACTTTTGAATCTTTAGGTTCAACTTATATTAAACTCGGGCAGTTTATTGCCAGTACACCGTCACTTTTTCCACGTGAATACGTTGAAGAGTTTCAGGGGTGTTTAGATCAAACGCCAAAGTTGCCTTTTAGCTATATCGAAAGTGTTTTAGCTTCAGAGTTTGCGGGTCGTGATCTCGGTGAGATTTTTGCATCGATTGATGAAATGCCGTTAGCTTCAGCTTCAATTGCACAAGTCCATGCAGCCAAATTGGTGAGTGGCGAAGATGTTGTTATTAAAGTTCAAAAACCGGGTGTAGAAACGATTCTTTATACCGATTTGAATGTACTCCATTGGTCAACCAAAATTCTTGAAAAAGCTGTACCTAAAGTGAAGTTTGCTTCACTGGCTGATATTGTTGAAGAAATTAAAAATCGTATGGTACGTGAAGTCGATTTTATTGAAGAAGCAAAAAATATTGATGATTTCGTCAATTATTTGAATGTGACTCAAAACAATAAAGCGACTGCACCTAAGGTTTATCATCAGTATTCAACCCGTCGTGTACTGACCATGCAACGTTTTTATGGTGTGCCACTGACAGACTTTGAAGTCGTTAAAAAGCTTTCTAAAGATCCCTCCCAAGTACTGATTACAGCCATGAACACATGGTTCGGTAGCTTGATGATGTGTGAGAGCTTCCATGCAGATCTACATGCGGGCAATCTGATGTTGCTTGAAGATGGTCGAGTTGGTTTTATTGATTTTGGTATTGTGGGTCAATTAAATCCTGAAGTTTGGACGGCATGCATGGCGTTTATGGATGCATTGCAAACCACAAATTATCCATTGATGGCTGAAAATATGCTGAAAATGGGGATGACTGATCAACAGGTAGATATTCAAGTCCTTGCGAAGGATATTGAACGTCTATTTAGTGGTGTGATCATGGCAGATCCACAGCAAATTCTATCGACCAATCCCGCTGACCTGAATGACATCATGATGGATGTCGTTGCAGTTGGTGAGCGTCATGGCATCCGTTTCCCACGTGATTTTGCATTGCTGTTTAAGCAAATGTTGTATTTCGATCGCTTCATGCGAGTACTCGCACCTTATACGGATATTTATGCCGATCAACGTTTGCAAATGGTGCAGACTTTAGATCGAAATACGCTGCTGAAAAGTTAATCATTGTTTTAAGATTTAGCCTGATATTGATTAATTCGAGCTTTCACGGTTGTTTCATTGTGAAAGCTTAAATTTTGAAATGTACAATGAAATTGATGCCATCAGGCTGAACATTTTTAAGAGTAAAAATATGGATGCCATCATTATTGAAGGTTTGAAAGTTGAAACAGTCGTGGGCTGTTTCATTTGGGAACGCCAAATCATTCAACCCTTAATGTTGGA
This sequence comes from Acinetobacter sp. CY79, assembly GCF_059515845.1. NCBI lineage: Bacteria > Pseudomonadati > Pseudomonadota > Gammaproteobacteria > Moraxellales > Moraxellaceae > Acinetobacter > Acinetobacter sp. CY79. The sequence goes on along the minus strand of NZ_JCAKMY010000002.1, from coordinate 20,927 downwards.
TCTCACGATCAATACGGATTTGGAACAGGCTGCAAGCTCAGATTTATTAGCAGACACCATGAACTATGCTGAAATTTGTGAAATATCCGCAAAAGTGATTCAAGAAGCCAAGCCTGAGTTGATCGAACACGCAGCAAAACTGGTGTTAAATGCGCTTTTTGCTACCTTTCCAGCGATAGAATCTATTATGATTACCATCCGGAAGCCTGCCATTATCGCGCAAGCAAATTCAGTAGGAATTCGTCTTGAACGACACCGCAATGATGTTCGCCCTAGCACTGGCGAGTAATCAAAATCCTGAGCAACATTTTGAACGTGCTTTTCAGCAAATCAGTAGTTTAGGTGAGACACAGTTTTCACCTATTTATCAAATTCCATGTCGTGATGGTGTGGGTGCAGACTATTGGAATGCTGCGTGTATCGTAAAAAGTAATTTGACAGTCGAACAGTTACTCAAATTCTTAAAGAATATGGAATTCGAATCGGGTAGAATCAGACCGTCACATCAAATTACTTTAGATGTCGATTTGATTGCATGGGGAGAGGGTTTAAGCTCAATGCAGTTTAATGCGAAAAAACTACCACTTGCAGTTGATGTCAAAATTCCACTTTATGATATTTGGGCTCATGATCAGTTCAAAGTTTCTTTGAGTTATCCTGTTGTTGAGCAATGAGTCTGATTCTAAAATGTATGTGAATGTTTGAATCCAAGAAGCAGTTTTGAGCTGTGAATTCATGATTTCACCTATTTAACTCTTTTGTTAATTGGGTTTATGATGGAGCTCAATAGTTCTTTGATATTTTGATTGTATCGGATGATACTTTTAAAATTCGTTATACTAATTTAAAGTTACTCAAGGCATTGTGTTTCACAATGTCTTTTTGCGTTGAGGTTGGATATAAATTTTGGGAAATCTGTGTGATTGAAATAGATATTAAGATTTTAAAAGTTTTCTTTTATGTCTATAAGTTTAAAAACGTGTCACTTGCAGCCAGACAAATTGACATGAGTCAGCCTGCTGTCAGTAATTTGTTAAATAAGCTCAGAAAGTACTATTCAGATCCGTTATTTATTCGCGTTGAAAATGAGATGCGACCAACAGAATTGTCGATTCAGTTGTTTCCATTGATCTCTAATCTACTGAATAATTATGAAGCGATTTGTTTGCATAAAGAAGAATTCAATCATTTTGAATCGGAAAAAATTTATAACATTGCTATGACAGATGTGGCGCATTTGGTGTTATTACCTCAAATTTCGGCATATCTAAAAGATCATGCACCAAAAGTTCAACTGAATGTTCACTCGATTAAACCAAACAGTTTGGAACTGTTAAAAAGCGGAACGTTGGATCTGATCGTAGGTTATTACGAAAATTTAGATGATCATTTCTATCAACAAAAGTTATTTGAACAGCATTTTGTGGTGATTGCTGCGAAAGATCATCCACGATTAAAAGATTCTAAAATCACGCTCGAAGATTATTTAAATGAAAAACATATTGATGTCGAGGTCGGCGTAGGGCATTTTTCATTTGAAACGCATATCAGTAAACTCGGTTATAAGCGTAATAAAGTGATGACTTTACCGAGTTATCTTGGCGTTGGCTTAGTGGTTCAGCAGTCGGATGCGATTGCGACAGTTCCCTATTATCTGAGTGAAGTTTTGCTTGCTCGTGGCAATTTGGAAATCTATGAACTTCCTCAAGGATTTCCAACCTATTCCATTAAACAATTCTGGTATATTGCCAATCATCATAAGAAAAGCCATCAATGGATTCGTCAAGTGTTCTATGAGAACTTAAAAGATAAAGATATTCATCTTTGATTTACAGAAACCAAAAAAGACCTGAATCATTCAGATCTTTTTTATCAAGCGTTATACAAATTTAAAGCACTTAACGAATAGTATTCAAACGCATAAGACTTAAATCGAGTAACAACTAAATCAATACATCGATTCTGTGATTTAAATGAAATAACTGGCTTTGGTCATCAGTTTAGAAATCGCAGTCATGGTGATTTTAACTGGCACAGGTAAATCCACACCACCGGCATTTAAGGCTGTATCACGATGATGCAATTCATCTTCATTCATCTGTACTAAAATTCGACGTGAACGTTCATCTTGCTCAGGCAACTGACTAATGTGATGTTGTAAATGCAAACTCACTTGACGCTCTGTTTCTGCAACAAAACCAAGGCTATATTTATCACCTGCAATTCCTGCGATTGCACCCATACCAAAAGATAAGCCATACCAAACAGGATTAAATAGGCTTGTATGACTGTCTAATTCTTTTAAACGTTGTTCACACCATGCCAAATGATCTTGTTCTTCGATTGCTGCAAATTCCATTTCACGACGCACATTGGGAAGTTTAGCCGTGAGTGCTTGTCCATGATAGAGCGCTTGAGCACAGACTTCACCACTATGATTGACACGCATTAAACCTGCGACATGTCGTGCCTCACTGACACCGAGTTTAGCCTCAGCTTCATTACCTGGATTTCCGCGCTGGGCAGACGTCGTGCCGGGCACAAGACTGCGTAGGGCTTGATCAAATGAATGAATAAATTTGTCGAGTCCAGTGTATTGACGCATGAATTAATCCTCCAACGTGATTTTTTCAGTTTTAAGCATAGGTTTTAAACGCAATAACAGCCAAGTGGTGAATAAAGCGCTTAGGATAGCTGTGATACTAAACAATATTTTGATATCAATTTTAAGGATGCTTAAAATTAAAATTGAGAATATTGCAGAGGATACCATGAATACGGCATTCAAAATGTTATTCGCAGCGACCACTCGCGCACGGTGTGAACGAGGGGAATAGGCTTGCATCATGGCATATAAAGGAACAATGTAAAAACCTCCACTGATTCCCAAAAGTGTGACTGCAATCATGACATGATAATAGCTCATACCTGAACTAAACATATCTGTAATACCAATAAAATCCCCGGTTCGTTCAGGAACGAAATTCAAGCTGACTGCTAAGTAGAAAGCAAATAAGGTTAAGCCTACAGCACCAATCGGCACCATTTTGATATTAACTTCAGAACCTCCAATTTTACGGCACAGCAGAGAACCAACCCCAATCCCGACTGAGAAGAACGTCAGCAATAAACTTACGACATTTTCATTACCATGTAGGTTCTGTTGAGTGAGTTGCGGAATCTGAGTTAAGTAGGTTGCACCATAGAACCAATACCAAGAGTTACCCAGTAAAATGGTAAAGACGAGCGGTAAGGATTTGGCATAACGAATGGTTTGAAAGCTGGTACGAAAGAAGTTCCAATCCACATTGATTTCATTTTTATTGGTTTCTTGTTTGAGAATAAAACGACTACAGATATAACCAATCACGGCAATAGTCACGACAGTAAGGCTGATCCAGAGCAGATTACCAGCTGAGCTTGAAATCACCACACCACCTAGAATCATACCGACCAAAATGGCAATGGATGTGCCAGACTGGAATAAAGCATTGCCAGACATTAACTCATTCGGTTTTAAAATTTCAGGCAAAATTGCGTATTTAATTGGACCGAAGAAAGTACTATGTGTCCCCATCAGGAAGAGCGCGACGAGGAGTAACCATAAGTTACCCAGCATGAAGCCAGCACTACCAATTAACATGATCACGATTTCAAGTAATTTAATATTTCGAATCAGAAAGGAACGTTCATACTTATCCGCGATTTGTCCTGCCGTTGCAGAGAAGATAAAGTAGGGCAAGATAAACAATAGTGCAGCAAGGTTGTTTAGCGTACTGACGCTTGCTGTTTGCTGTTGAATAAATCCATAGGTAATGACCAGTAACAATGATTGCTTATAAACATTGTCATTGAGTGCTCCGAAAAACTGGGTCAAAAACATGGGTAAAAAACGTCGTGATCCTAATAGGTGCTCTTTCTTTTCCATGATGGGTCATCTTATTAAAAAATTATTAAGAAATGTGATGATTTGGTAACAGTATCTGAAAATCATGTATCATACTTTTATTCTAAAAAGTTCTGAAAATTATGATAATTTGGATCAATCTAAGACCATTTTATCTCAGAATTTTCACTATAAAATATAATGTGTTCAGAGCGTGGTATGCCAGAAAAAACTCAGTTTAAAAAATCTATGCTTGCACGTTGTATGCATCATATATCTCAGACGCATGATATCAATAAAATATTATGTACTAGTGTTTTTTTAAGTGTCTTTTCTTCATCGTTGGCAATGGCTGCTGATCCTGCGACTCAGCCGAAAGAATATATTCAATTACCAACGCATCCTGACATTGAAAAGCAAAATATCGAAAGTCTGGAAAATGCAGCTCAGATCCAAGGTGTTGAACCTGATAAAATTAAGCAACTGGATGAAAAACTAGAAACGATAGATCAAATGAATCAAGTTGATAGTTTGACGATGTTGCAGCAGCAGGAACAAAATCAAATTGATCCGACGGTGTTTAATCCAATCGAATTTGAAAATTTAGAAGATTTGCCGAACGAAACCGTCGATCAGTCGATGGCAGATGAAATATTACGGGTTGCTGAAGAAGCGAAAGTTGAAGCGCAGAACTTTAGAACTGGGGTAACGAAAGCGCCTGAAGTGGAAATGCCTGTTACAACACAAACAGAACTTGCTGAAATTGCCCAAGCACCTGTTGATATAGATCAACTCATGAGTAATATTGAGTCAGATAGTAAAATCTCAGTGGGTGAAAATGAATCAGGTATTTCACTTGAACAACAAAGCGTTGAAGCGAAACCTGAAATCGAAAAGCCAAACTTTTTTAAACGCATTATCTATAAAATTAGACCGCCTCGTTTAAATCAGGCAGAAACAGTTCCTCGAATTACGGCAGAAGTCGATGGCGCGCCAAAAGAATTGGCAGACAATATTAAAGCTAAATTATCTGCCTTTACCGTTGAGTCTTTTGAAGATTTTAATTCTGCTGTACCACAACTCAGAAATTTAACCCTTCAAGCCTCTCAAGCGGTTGGTTATTATGATGCTGAGTTTAAATTTGAAAAAGTGAGCACGGGTCGAGTGCGGGTAGTCGTTACGCCAAATGAGCCTGTCAAAGTGCGCGAACAGAATATTGAGTTTTCAGGCGATGGTTCAAGATTGGCACAGTTACAAGTGATTAAAGTTCTACCTGAGTTAGAGTCTGGGGATATTTTTAATCATGGTAAATATGAAGCCACTAAGTTACGAATCACTGATGCAGCTATGAATAATGGTTTCTTCGATGCTTACTGGCGTATGCATGATGTAATGTTGGCTCGACCACAAAATCTTGCCGATATTAATTTAATGTATGAAACAGGGTCACGTTATAAATTGGATGATGTTGTATTCAGAATGAGTGACCCTAGTAAACCTTTACCGATTCGTGAAGAGATACTGCGTACACTTGCCCCATGGAAAGAGGGTGCAGATTACACCGCTTGGCGCGTGAATGCCCTGGCGAATAATTTAACCAATACACGTTATTTTAACTATACCTTGGTTGATGCTGTTAAGCCTGAACCGATTGTGAAACCTTTGGAGTTAGGCCCAGATTTACAGGCTTTGGTGGATCAACAAAAAATTGAGGCTTCAGCTTTAACCCCTGTCACTCAACAAAAACCCGTATCAGCAGAATCTGCAACAGCCAAAAAACAAAATGTCGCAGATGAGAATCAATTTGCGGGTGTGCAGGAAAAACAGTTAAATCGTAGTGTGTCGGATGCAGAATCTCGTGCTAAAGCCAAGGAGGAAGAAACCTTAGCTTTACAGCAACAAGCGCGTGAAACAAAACATATCCCCGTGATTGTGACTCTAAATGCTGACAAGCTAAATAGTTTGGAAGCAGGTATTGGTTATGGCACAGATACAGGCGTACGTTTGCGGAGTCAGTACCGCCGTGCCATCGTCAATGATCTTGGGCATTCATTTGATGCGAACTTAGAATTATCCAGAATACGTCAATCCATCGATGGCCGTTATAACATTCCCTATAAGCATCCTCTTAATGATTATATTAGTATCGTGGGGGGGTATGAACGGGAGTTGGATGACAAAATTGGTAACGGTTTGGAAGCCGTAACTGAGTCGGCTGTGGCAGGTGTAGATCGAATTATTCGAGGGGCTCGCCGTGATTGGCAGCATGTATTTGGTCTTCGTTATCGTCTAGATCGTATGACGATTCAAGGGGATTTAAATACTGATTTTGATGAAGACTTTAATTTTGATGATATTCCAGATGCCTTCTTAGCCCCGGGTGCAAGTGATGAACAGCAATCACTATTGCTCGGCTATGAAGCAACCAAAACGATCAGTGATACTCGCGTCAACCCATCTAAAGGTTTTAGACAGAACTATAAAATTCAGTTGGGTTCAAAAAATGCTTTGTCAGATGCGGATATGGCAATCGTGAATGCGAGCTGGAAAGGTTTATATTCGCTAGGCAGCAATAATGATCATCAATTGATTGGTGGTTTAAGTTTAGGTTATATCTTTACCAATGATTTTGAACGTGTCCCATATAACTTAAGATTCTTTGCGGGTGGTGATCAAAGTATCCGTGGTTTTGACTATAAGAGTCTCTCGCCAATGCAATACGATTTCAAAGTGGGTGGTCAGGCTTCTGGTGTCGCGTCATTAGAATATAATTATCAATTTAAAGAGGGCTGGCGAGCTGCAGTCTTTGGAGACTACGGTAATGCCTATGACGAAAAGTTTAGTAATGATTCTGAATATAGCTTAGGTTTAGGTATTCGTTGGGCATCACCGATTGGTCCGATTCGTTTAGATGTGGCGTCAGGGATTTCTGATCCAGGACACCCCATTCGACTGCATTTCTTTATTGGGTCTCAGCTTTAATACATGATTTTTAAAATTGAGTTTTTGATGAAATGATTTTTATCAAGTAGCTTTAAATATGTCGTTTTCTACTTTAAAAGGTTGAAACAACATAAGTTATTTGAGTGATGCATGATTTTTAAATTAATGGGATATTTATGGCTGAAGAAATAGAACAGCAACAACAACCTACACCACAAGCACCTTTACCCAAAAAGCCCCGTGTACTCCGCAGTGTTTTTTTAACGCTTGTGACCTTGTTGGTTTTTTTGGTTGCTGCTTTAGCTGTGATGTTCTCAACCGATAAAGGCAGTAAATTCCTGCTTGATCGTGCTTTATCAGCGCAGAAAATGATTAAATATGAATATGAAGGCGGCAGTTTACTTCGCGGTATTATTCTTAAAAATGTTTTGGTCACACTTAAAACAGTGGATGTAAAAATCGACCGTGCAGATGTTTCATTGGGTTGGCGTGCAATATTAGACAAAGAAGTGCATTTGAGCCATGCCAATGTCAATAATGTGGTGGTGATTAACAAATCTCCTCCGAGTAATGAACCTTTCAAGTTTAGTGAAATTAAACTGCCTTTTGTTTTACGGATTGATGAAGCAAACCTTGATCAATTACAAATTAAAACCGCGACCAGCAAAGTTGATTTCAGTGATATTTATCTAAAAGATGGTTTGTGGTCAGGCACAGAGCTTCAATTTAAAGATACGCGTATGGATATGGGGTATCTCTCTGTGAGAGATGCGGCTGGAACTATGAAATTTGAAGGCAAATATCCTTTAAATGCGACAGCAATTGTACGTCTACCTTCACTTAAAGCACTAAATGTTGAAGATATACATCTGAACGCACGTGGTTCACTAGATACGATTCAGGCAGGTGTTGCAACATTGACACCAGATCTACTGACAGGTTGGGCAGTGGTTCATCCAATGCGACCAAATGTACCGATGCAAGGGGCGCTGAATTTTAAAGATTATCATTGGCCGTTGATGCTTGATCAAGAACTGCTTTCTAAACAAGGTATTGCTAAATTTAACGGTGATATTAAGCGTCTAGATTTGGATATCAACACCGATATTAGTGGTAAAAACATTCCTCAAGGTCAATATACTGCATTGGCCAATACTGACTTAGTCAATCAATTGAATATCAGTAATTTAAATGGTCAATTGATGAAAGGTGCAGTGAATGTTGCAGGCATAGTGAGCTGGAAAGACCATGTACATTGGGATGTAAAAGGTCGATTAGATAAGATCAATCCAAAAGATGACATTATTCCGCAAGTGGTGAAAGATTTTCTTCCGCCAAGTCTAGATGCCAATATTGCATCTACCGGCGCTTTAAAAGATGGCATGGCTGTCAAAGCAAATGTTGATTTTGATCAATATGAAACTTGGAATGTAGACCTTAAACAAGCTGAACAAAAAAATAAACAACCCAACCCAATGCTCATGGATGTGGCTTGGAATAATATTGATCGAGCGATGCCTTATGTGGGCTGGCTGAGTAGTGAATCTGGTCAGGTTAAATTGGCATTGGTTGAAGGCAAACAAGACATTCATGTGGCGACCGTAGTCCGTCCACATGAGAAAGGAGCTTTGCCAGCAGGTCAATATCAAGCTCAGTTAAATCTTAAAGCTAATCATCTCAATATCCCTTCGTTTAGCTATTTGGCGTCCAAAGGGAGTTTGACAGGGCATGCTGTGGTTGAACTCCCTGATGAGAAGCGTCAGTTGAAATGGAATGCGTTGGTCAATGCCAAAGATTTCAATCCGCAATCCGTTTCAGCGGCAGCGCCGATCAATTTGTTGAATGGACAAATTAAGGCAAATGGCTATGCCAAACCGAATCAGCAAATTATTCAACTCGATGCAATTAATTTAACAGGTCAATTGGCGAATCAAACTCAGCCTGAAACCGTTAAATTGACGGGCAAAAGTACTGCTGCATTATTATTTAATGATGAAAAATCAGGCGGTGGCTTTAAAGGCTTTGCTGTGAATTACGACGGATTTTTACATGCCAGTCAATTGCCACAAGGCGATGGCTCGCTCAAAATTCGGGTTGCAGGGACACCAAGCCGTATTAATATCACAGAATTTAAACACAATGGTGTTGCTGGTCAGATCACAGCGAATGGCTTAGTCAATTTAAATAATGGTATTGGATGGGATGTCAATGCATCTCTGATTCGTTTTAAACCGCACTATTTTGTATCGAGTGTGCGTGGTGAAATTTCAGGAAATGTGAAATCGCAAGGGGTTTGGTCTGATCAACTGAAGCGCGTTAATGTAGAACGGCTGAACCTTGCAGGAATGATTAATAACAAAGCTTTGCGTGCCAAAGGTAATTTGGCTTTGATCATTAATTCAAATCAGAAAGGTTTTATACCGCAACAGTTTGAAGCCAATAATTTATTTGTTTCCTACGCGCAAAACCAGATTCAAGCCTCAGGCAATGCACAGAACTTACGTATCAAAGTTAATGCACCTGCGTTGTATGAAGTCTATCCAGGCTTACGTGGTCGCGCACAAGGCTTTGTCAATTTCCAATCACAGCCACGGCTTTCTGCAACAGCCAATCTTGCGATCGATAATTTTGGGTTTAATCATCTAGTCAGTGTTAAGAAGATTACCATCAAAGGTGAATTACCTACCTCTGAAACTGTAGCAAGCGCGATGTCTGCAAAAATGGAAAATTTACGCAGTGGTAATCGTGAAATTCAACATGGTGAAATCGCGATTGCAGGCACACGTAAAGCACATATTTTAAAACTTCAAGCATGGAACTATTATTCAAAATTCTACGTTCAGTTAGCGGGTGGTTTTAATCCACAAAATGATTGGTTAGGACAAATTCAACGAGGTGAATTTGACTCTGTTCGTGTTCACCTTAAACAAGAACAAAATGCACCCATTATTTATTCGACGGCAAAAACTGAGGTCTATGTGGGGCAACATTGTTGGTCGAGTCAACAAACCAAGCTGTGTTTTGATCAACCGATTCGTGCCAGTAAAACCAAAGGGAATGTCTCTTTTGTATCAAATAACTTAGATCTCAAAGATTTTGCAGCCTTTATGCCAGAAGGTTTGGCGATTACAGGGAAGCTCAATGGTTATGCAAAAGCAGCATGGGCGCAAGGAACAGAACCAAAAATTGATGCACGTTTAGTGACACGGAATGGCGTGATTGGTCTAAGTGCTGTAGACGGTGAAGACAGCTCAACCACGATGAATTACGATGAAGCCAGCGTCATTGTTAAAAGTATCAAGGAAGGTTTGATGTTACGTACGGATCTGAAAGCGCCAACCATTGGTACAGGCTATGCGAATGTCATTATTAATCCTTATGTAGATGCTAAACCGATGCGCGGTGAAGTTGCATTCAATCAGGTGCAATTACGTGTATTGAAGCCTTTCATTGCGGATGTCCGTAAGCTAGATGGTACTTTGTCTTTAGCAGGAAAAATTGGTGGGACATTAACCAAGCCTTTGTTCAATGGAGAGTTACGCGTTAAAAACGGCCAGATCAGTATGATCTCATTGCCCGTCAATTTAACGAACTTACAACTCCATTCTTCTATTCGTCAGAATGAAGCCACCATCAATGGTGCGTTTAACAGCGGACGTGGCGTTGGTAAGTTGGTCGGTGGGATCGACTGGAAGGATGACTTACAGATTAAGTTGAATCTTAAAGGCAATGATTTACTGATTCGTCAAGCACCGTTGATCACTGCAATTGTAGATACAGATATCAGTTTGGATGCACGTCCACTGTCGAAAGCGATTACGGTGAAAGGAAAGGTTGATGTGCCTCGTGCACTGATTTCAATGCCGGAATCGAGTGCTTCGGTCGTGCCATTATCCGCCGATGTTCGAGTTGTACGTGAAGGCGATAATCAACTTGCGATTTTGAAAGCTGCCAAGCCTTGGGATATTCGTGCTGACTTGGAAGTGAATCTGGGACAACAGGTCATTTTCCAAGGCTTCAATAGCCGTATTCCTTTGCTGGGTCGAATTTATCTGTCTCAACAAGGTTTAGAAACAGCCATGCGTGCTTCAGGTGCAATTGGTGTGTCTAAGAAAGTCATCATTGAAGCCTATGGGCAAAGTCTAGATCTCAATCGTGCGATTGCTCGATTTAGTGGTGCATTGTCCAATCCGACTTTGGATGTCGATGCCAACAAAACCATTTCAGGCAGTATTGTGGGCTTACGCGTGACAGGTACAGCCTCCAGCCCAAATATTCAAGTTTATAATGATGCAGGCTTGTCCGATCAAGAAGCCATGAATGCCTTAATTACTGGACGTATCAATGATGGTTCAGGGAGCTTAAGTAATGCTGAAGGGTTTAAATCGGATGTGAGTAATACCATTGCTGCGGCTGGGATCAGTTTGGGTCTGGGGGGTACGCGTGCCTTTACCAATCAGATCGGACAAACTTTCGGTTTAAGTGGTTTAGCCTTAGATGCACAAGGGACAGGTGATGATACACAAGTGAGTTTGACGGGTTATCTAACGCCTGACTTATATATCCGTTACGGTGTGGGTGTATTTACGCCAATCAATAAACTGACTTTGCGTTATCAAATGAATCAACGTATGTATTTAGAGGCGAGTCAATCATTAGAACGAGCAATTGATTTGTTCTACAACTGGCGATTCTAATATTTCTAATGGAAATATGGATCAAACTCTTACTTGATCTATATTTTCAATACAGATTAGTTAATGCTGATTAAAAGCTTACTTTTTTGTATAGATGGATTAGAACTCAATATTTCTAGGAAGGATATCGCTATGAAAAGAATGATCGCGATAGCAGGTTTAAGTATTTTAATGAGCGCTTGTGCGACAAGCTCTCAAATAACTGCCGAGACACCACAAATTGGACTTGCAAACCCAGCCAGTACCCACTGTGTCAATAAAGGCGGAAGAATAGAACTGCGTACTGAAAGTACAGGTCAAGTGGGGTATTGTCATTTGCCTGATGGTCAAGTGATTGAAGAGTGGACGTTGATGCGTTCTGAACAATTAGAATGTATTGCTGAAGAAGCCAAAAAACTGATTGGGCAAGCTGATTTGACCGATGAACAAATCAAACAATTAACTCAATCATCAACTATTAGAACAGTGTTGCCAAATCAAGCGGTGACTCAAGATTATCGATCTGATCGAATTACGATAGTTATTGATCCAACCAGCAAAGTGATTCGTTCAGCAAACTGTGGTTAATTTTTGCAAGGTGGATCACGACTGTTGTTGTGATGATATTTCTTATTTGTACTCAGTTTGATTATGATATGCAAATGAGGAGATTTTTATGAACAAATTTTTAGTGTTAAGTGGTGTATTGGGGACAGCAATGATGATCAGTGCTTGTGCTGAAAAGAAACCACTTACGCCAGAAGAGCAGTGGCAAGGTTACTGTAAAAGTATTGGTAATGCTGCACGTTCGATTATTCTTGATCGTCAAAATGGTATTTTGCATAAAGAAGCTTTGGAATATGCCAATAAAGTGACAGATCCCACCACTAAAAAGTTTGTCTTAGAGCAAGTGGCTAAAGCTTATGCCTATCCAGCAGATCAGTTAGAAGTGGATAGTAATGGTCTACAAGTTCAGTTTAGAGACGAAGCCGAAAAGCAGTGTTTAGAAACGCCATTTGATGCCAAGGCATTGCCTGACTATAAACCGTTCTAAGGAACGGTTTTTTTAAATTTTATGCAATTTTTGAATTAAGGCATTGTAAAAAAATAAAAAAAATTTATATTAAAAACTCCGTATTACTTAAAATTATTAATAATGAGAATTAGATTACAAAAACATCTAGAGCAATTTTTGCGTTATTCGTTTGTCATTGCAATGTTGGGAATGGCTGGTTGTTCTGAAGCTAAATCTGAGCCAAAAGTAGGTGAGGTTGTTAAACCTGATATCAGTGCTTTACAATTGCAAGCTTCACAAGGTCAAGCGGATGCTCAGTACCAATTATTCCAGTATTTTTATACGAATAATGATAAAAATAAAGGTATAGAGTTTTTACAGCAAGCTGTGAAACAAGGTCATGCAGCGGCTTTAAACGATTTAGGTTGGTTTTATTACAAAGGTATAGGCGTTCAACAAAATAACCAAAAAGCAGTGAAATTATTAAATCAGTCAAAAGACAAAAACTACGCCCCTGCATATGCAAACTTAGCCACTTTATATTCACGTGGTGATGGTGTATCGGAAGACTTAAACAAAGCTTTCGAATTATCTAAATATGCAGCAGATCAAGGTGTAGATGCAGCTGCATATAACGTAGCACTTGCCTATGCACAGGGAACAGGTGTTAAGGTAAATAAAGCGAAATCAATTGAATATCTCAAAAAATCGAGTGAATTGGGTTTGTCTGAGGGACAACACAAATACGCTTGGGTACTCATTCGAGGAGAAGGCGTTCAGCAAAATATTCAAGAAGGTATAAAGTGGCTGAATAAAGCAGCTGAGCAAAAACATATTTTATCACTTACACAATTAGGTGGTCTATATATACAGGACAATGATCTTGTAAAAGCGAATCCAGATTTAGCTTATAAATATACAAAGCAAGCTGCAGAACAAGGTAACCTCGATGCTTTAAGTAATCTATGTTGGTTTTATACGAAAGGTATAGGGGTGGAAAAAGACACGGATCTTGCTTTGAAATGTATGGAAGAAGCTTCTGGGCTTGGTCAATCTCAAGCAACGATCAATCTGGGACTACAATATTTTTCAGGAAATACCAATAAACCTGACTATAAAAAAGCGATTGAGTTGTTTAATTTAGCCATCAAACAAGGAAATGATGGAGCTATACCTTTGCTTGCAAATGCTTACTATCAAGGCAAGGGAGTAAAAAAAGATATAGATCGAGGTTCGGAATTATTTATTCACGCTGCAGATAATGGATACACCATTGATCGACAGACAGCTAATGAATATAAACTTTGTCGTGTAGAGTCACGCATGGTTCAAGGCGAATTGATGCATGCGATTGAATGCCCAATATTTTAAAGATCCTGAATAAAAGACCGTCAAATAGACGGTCTTTTATTGATTAAAAAATTTAGATTAATATTATTTGTGACAAAAAATCGTTTTCTAAAAAACAGAAAAGCATATATACATAAATGATAAAGAGTAAAAAATCAGGAGCGAAACGATGGAAGTGGTCGCGTATATGAACAATGCCGATTTATTGCTTGAAGATGAGCAAGGCGTTGCTGTGATTAATGGGAGTCATTATGTGCTGAGTTTGGGAGATCGCGTTATCATTAAAGAAGTGAGTAATGAATATGCCAAAATCTATCAAGTTCAGATCAGTTTTGCTTGTGCAGAGCATCGTATGTTGCACGATGATGAGGTTTTAATCCGATTTGAAGGAACTCGTGACACATTAAAAGAATATTTGCGTAAAACCACTGTACACTAAGGTGTAATGTTCAAATTCAGATAAAAAGAGCAACATACAGTTGCTTTTTTTTCGGCTTTAGAGCCTTAAGTTCAGTTTCGAATGATTTGTTGTGCAAATAGACCGAAGAATTCATTTTTAAATCTAATCATTAAGAATTCTGATATTTATCTATGAAATAATGGTCATCACGAATAAATACGGGACTTGCATTAACTTTTGGCCCGAATTTTAGTAAAATTTGATAGTCCATATTGTCTTTGATGCTTTAAATAAGCAGGAATTCAAAGATAATTTTTTAAAAAGAGGAATTACACCGTGCTAGAAGCTTACCGCCAACACGTTGCAGAACGTGCCGCACTCGGAGTCCCACCGAAGCCACTTGATGATGCTCAAACAGCTGCATTAGTTGAATTATTAAAAAATCCACCAGCTGGCGAAGAAGCGTTTCTAGTTGATTTACTAGAAAACCGTGTTCCAGCGGGTGTTGACCAAGCTGCTTACGTTAAAGCTGCTTTCTTGGCTGCTTTGGCAAATGGCGAAGCGACTTCACCATTAGTAACTAAAGAACGTGCGGTTTATTTACTAGGTACTATGCTTGGTGGTTACAACGTAGCGCCTTTAGTTGCACTTCTTGATAACGCTGAACTTGCTGAATTAGCGGCTGAAGCATTGAAGAAAACTCTTCTTGTATTTGATGCGTTCCATGACGTTGCTGATAAAGCACGTGCGGGCAATGCAAATGCAAAAGCTGTTATGCAATCTTGGGCTGATGCTGAATGGTTCACATCACGTCCAGACGTTCCATCTGAAATCAAATTGACTGTTTTCAAAGTCACTGGCGAAACAAACACAGACGACTTGTCACCTGCACAAGATGCTTGGAGCCGTCCAGATATTCCATTGCATGCAAATGCAATGTTGAAAAACGTTCGTGATGGTATCAACCCAGAAGTTCCGGGTGAAGTTGGTCCATTAAACCAAATTAAAGATTTAATCGCGAAGGGTAACCAAGTTGCTTACGTGGGTG
The DNA here is from genome assembly GCF_059515845.1 of Acinetobacter sp. CY79. Lineage (NCBI taxonomy): Bacteria > Pseudomonadati > Pseudomonadota > Gammaproteobacteria > Moraxellales > Moraxellaceae > Acinetobacter > Acinetobacter sp. CY79. Next base: position 5,609 of record NZ_JCAKMY010000002.1, on the reverse strand, counting down.
ACGTTGTTGGTACAGGTTCATCTCGTAAATCTGCAACGAACTCTGTTCTTTGGTTCTTTGGTGATGACATTGCTCACATCCCGAACAAAAAAGACGGTGGTTACTGCTTAGGTTCTAAAATCGCTCCGATTTTCTTCAACACAATGGAAGATGCTGGTGCATTGCCAATCGAAATTGATGTTGCAAACATGAACATGGGCGATGAAATCGTTCTGAACATCGATCATGCTGCTGCAAAAGTAACTGCATCTAAAGATGGCGCTGTAATTGCTGAAGCTGAACTTAAAACGCCTGTACTTCTTGATGAAGTTCGTGCGGGTGGTCGTATCAACTTAATCGTTGGTCGTGGTTTAACTACTAAAGCGCGTGAAGAATTAGGTCTTGCTCCATCGACTTTATTCCGTGTTCCAGTTCAGCCTGCTGCTACTGGCAAAGGCTTTACTCAAGCTCAAAAAATGGTGGGTCGCGCTTGTGGTCTTCCTGAAGGTCAAGGTGTACTTCCAGGTACTTACTGTGAACCTAAGATGACAACTGTTGGTTCGCAAGATACAACAGGTCCAATGACGCGTGACGAATTGAAAGACTTGGCTTGCCTAGGTTTCTCTGCTGACCTCGTTATGCAATCTTTCTGTCATACCGCTGCGTATCCAAAACCAGTTGACGTTCAAATGCAACACACGCTTCCTGATTTCATCATGAACCGTGGTGGTGTGTCTTTACGCCCAGGTGACGGTATTATTCACTCTTGGTTAAACCGTATGCTTCTTCCAGATACTGTTGGTACTGGTGGTGACTCACATACTCGTTTCCCAATTGGTATTTCGTTCCCAGCGGGTTCTGGTCTTGTAGCATTTGCTGCTGCAACGGGTGTTATGCCACTGGATATGCCTGAGTCTGTACTTGTTAAGTTCAAAGGTAAAATGCAACCTGGTATCACACTACGTGACCTTGTACATGCAATTCCTTACGTTGCGATTCAGCAAGGTGACTTAACTGTAGAGAAGAAAGGTAAGAAAAACATCTTCTCTGGTCGTATTTTAGAAATCGACTTAACAGAAATGGAAACTGACTTAACTGTTGAGCAAGCATTCGAACTTTCTGATGCTTCTGCTGAACGTTCAGCTGCTGGTTGTTCGATCACACTTTCTGAAGAGAAAGTTGCTGAATACCTTCGTTCAAACATCACGATGTTGAAGTGGATGATTTCTGAAGGTTATGGCGATGCGCGTACGATGGCTCGTCGTGTTGAGAACATGGAAAAATGGTTGGCTAACCCATCACTTCTTAAAGCGGATCCAGATGCTGAATACACGAAAGTGTATGAAATTGACCTTGCTACAATCACTGAGCCAGTGCTGTGCTGTCCAAACGATCCAGATGATGCGAAATTGTTATCTGACGTTCAAGGTGTGAAAATTGACGAAGTATTCGTTGGTTCATGTATGACGAACATCGGTCATTTCCGTGCAACTGGTAAGTTACTTGAAAAAGTTCCTGGTGGCGTTTTGAATACTCGTTTGTGGATTGCTCCTCCAACGCGTATGGATGAACATCAGTTGATGGAAGAAGGTTTCTATAACATCTATGGTAAAGCTGGCGCGCGTACTGAAATGCCAGGTTGTTCATTATGTATGGGTAACCAAGCACGTGTAGCACCGAACACTACGTGTGTATCGACTTCTACGCGTAACTTCCCGAACCGTTTAGGTCAAGGTGCGAACGTATACTTAGCGTCTGCTGAACTTGCTTCTGTTGCTGCTGTACTTGGTAAATTACCAAGTCCAGAAGAATACCAACAGTATGCAGCTCAAATTGATAGCATGTCTGCTGACATCTACCAATACTTAAGCTTCGACAAAATGAGCGACTATACTGACGCTGCTAAAGATGTTGATACTAAGAAAATTGCTGCTGCTCAGTTGACTTAATTCTTTGTTAATTAAGCAATAAGCGGTATAAAATAAGGGCTGATTTATCAGCCCTTATTTTTTGAGATTATTAATGTCTAATGAGTTTTTCTATCATTCTTTTTCTAGATTTTTGAAAAATGAAAGTACACAAGATAATAATAAAAGAGCTTTTCAAACGCTTGAAAGTATTTTGAAAAATGGACTTTTATTTGTTCCAGAAGAAATTAAACCACCTTTCAAAATAGAAAGTCCATTAAAACCAATTGTTCAACATAGAGTTTGTTTTACTTTAATAAGCAGGGAAAAACTCTTAGAACATACGAAGATTTTTGGAAATTTTAGCATAGAGTTTAATACGAATATTTTAAGGGAAATTGGTATAACTCCTGCTATGTATTTACCAATATTTAATTATGATAATGATAGGCATCTTCAAAATGTTTCTTCAAAATTTGTATATCGATTAATGAAATTTCATCAAGAAGCTCGAGAAGAAGCTGAGAAAATTGATAATGATCTTATAAAGGCTTCTGAAGTTTCTGATTATTCAAAAATTTGGAGTTTAAAACAAAAAAAACAAGAAATTTTAGAGAAAAGGGCATGGTTTGAAGGCTTAGCTAATATGATTTATCCATTGGATAATAATAGTTATACTCAGGAAAATGGATACTATCAACAACGAGAATGGAAGCTGCCTGCTAATCTGACGAATAATGGATCGGATACAACAGAAATAGCTACTCATGAGCAACAACAAGAACTTTTAGATATTAATAGAAATTTCTTCTCAAAAGAAATAAATTATTTAGGTCGAAAGTTATCTAGAGTAATGATTAGTTTTTTCCTAAAAACTTTTCAACAAAAACATATTTTAGAACATGCTAATAAAATTATTGTACCTGAAGAAAATGTTGCTCAAGTTAGGGCATTATTAAGTAAATATAAGGTGCATTTGAACGTAGAACAGCTTTGAATATCATGATCAATTGGTCTTTACTTTTTAATCAATAAACTTTTTAATCCTTGCATTAAAAATGCTTTAAAAGTTGATGTAGTAATGCCCAAACAATCCCGCTTCCTCTGTATTGGTGGTTTCCTTAATGGAACACAAGTGAAAGACCAAGGCGATAATTTTGTCTGTGTTGAAAGTAGAGTTATTTTATTTAGTTTTAGACTTACAAAAATTTAAGTTTGAAAGTGATTTCCCAACATCTCATTAGATTCAAATTTTATAAAATCATTTCAATAATAGAGGTGATTTTTATGAAACTAATGTTTGGATTGCTATGCGTAGTACTTATTCTCTCAGCATGTTCAGGTGTCGAAATCGCAAGATATGATGAAGGCAAGGATCCTTATCTAAAGACAAAGCGAGATACCGTTAATATGTCTGAGTATGACCGACAACGCTATTACGATCAAAATGGCATGGGTTTAATTGAGCCTTATGATCAAAAGATACCAAGAAGATAGGTAGAGTCTGAATACTACTTTACAGTTCATTCAATGCATCGTTTAATCCACGCATTAATAAGTGAAGAAAAGTTGAAGTAAACGAAATGGCAAAACAATCTCGCTTCCTCTGTATTGGCGGTTTCCTCAATGGAACACAACTGAAAGACCAAGGCGATAGCTTTGTCTGTATCGAAAAGGGTAAGAATGTCACTTACACCAAAAAGGAAATTTTCCATCCAGACGCTTGGGATCATGACTACTATGTCTGTGAAACCACAACGGATAAACAAGCTTATAATTGGGTGTATGACATCAAAAAATAAGTTGTTTATATGATTTAGAAGACAGCCATGACGTAGAACGTGATGGCTTTTTTTATGCATACATACATTTCAAAATAAAAATATAGACTGAGGATTACATTTTTATAGCTGAAAAGAATCACATAATTTGTTAAAAATTGAACAAAATAAAGGGGATATAGATTTAATGAATTATGAGCTAGATGCTTTTTTGACAATTGTCATCGCAGTATTTGTGTTATTTGTTGGCTACTTTGTGGTCAATAAAATTTCGATTCTAAAAAAATACAATATTCCAGAACCTGTGGCAGGTGGTCTAGTTGCAGCAGTAATCACTTTTATATTATTTAAAAGCTTCAATATCACTGTGAATTTTGATGCCAATATTCAGCAAATCTTTATGCTCATGTTCTTCACTTCAGTAGGATTAAGTGCCAGTTTAGGCAAACTTAAACAGGGCGGTAAAGCACTGGTTTTATTCTTAGGCTGTGTGATTGTCTTTGTACTTCTACAAAATGCCGTCGGTATTAGTCTTGCAAAAGCATTAGGTCTCGATCCACTCATAGGTTTGATCACAGGTTCAGTCACCCTCACAGGTGGACATGGTACGGCGGGTGCATGGGGCACTGTGTTTGAACAAGACTATGGCATACAAGGCGCAGTCGTACTCGGCATGGCAAGTGCAACATTTGGTTTAGTGATTGGCGGTATGATGGGTGGGCCCGTCGCAAAATTCCTCATTCGTCGTTTTCAGCTAGCAGAAGAACTCGCACCAACGACAGGACGAAATGAAGCGCCGCCATCATCAGAAACAGCACCATTTGAGTATCCAGAAAAAACACGCCTGATTACCGCAGATGATGCTGTAAAAACCATGGGGATGTTTGCGATCTGTATTAGCTTTGCGTATTTCATGACAGACTTTGCACGTGGTCAGTGGTTTGAGTTGCCGACTTTTGTATGGGCGTTGGCATGTGGTGTGATTTTAAGAAATACATTAGAACTAATCTTTAGGGTTGAATTGTTTGACCGCTGTATTGATGTATTTGGTAATGCTTCACTGGCTTTGTTCTTATCGATGGCACTCATGTCTTTACAACTGTGGTTGTTAGCAGATTTGGCTGGGCCACTGGTGATTATATTACTGGTGCAAACTGTAGTATTAGCCTTATACCTTTACTTTGTGACGTTCCGAGTGATGGGTAAATCTTATGATGCTGCGGTACTTTGTGCTGGGCAGTGTGGTGTGAACTTAGGAGCCACACCGACAGCCATTGCCAATATTCAAGCGGTAACCAATACCTATGGACCTTCACATAAAGCCTTCTTGATCATTCCACTGACAGGTGCTTTCTTTGTCGATATTGTAAATGCCGTGGTGATTCAAGGCATCATTGGATTTTTTGGATAGATTGATTATCAATGAGTTGAAAACGAGCGTGTTCAATGATTTAAATTAAGCCCTGAACGGGGCTTTTTTTTATTTGGCAGATCAATTTTGTCAAAATTATAATCGTTTTTTGCATGTTATAGCCAAATATGAAACATAAGCTACATCATCTTAAATACGATATCCAGAGCTTCCTGAATGGTTTTATTGTTCTGAGCAATGATGTGCCTGACTTTACTTTTTAAGACAGACCATGCTTTTTCAATAGGATTGAGGTCGGGACTATACGCAGGTAGATAAACGATTCTTGTCTTATATTTTGCTGCTAAATCATCAATCGCTTGACCTTTATGAATTGAGGCATTATCGAGAATCAGCAAATAATTTTTAGTCTGAATATCCTTTTCCTGTAAGCCCTTTAACAAATACTCCAACCAACACAGAAAAATACTCCGATCACATGAGCCTTGAAACACTAAAGGTTGAATAAATTTGAATGGTGCATTTGATCTGACGGCACTGATCATGCTGAGTCTGGTGCCATGTCCACCT